>DASXWB010000051.1:0-1970 GCA_036503915.1 Lacipirellulaceae bacterium
CCGTTCTACGGCGGTTTGATCGATTGGCCGATGAAGCGGCATTTTATCGGGGCGATGGATTATCTCGACGCACAGATTGTCTTAGTCGCGCGCACATGGCCGCATGAAGTAGGCCGCATTGGCGCTTCGCGACCAACCGGTCGTGGCGTGATGGCCGATCTTTTGATCCCGGCGATCGAGGCTGCTTACCAAGCCGAGGCGCGTATAACGGCCATGATGCGCGCCCTGAGGATTTTTAATGCGCTAGCGCAGTTCCGAGCCGAGCACGGCCGCGAGGCGACAGGTCTCGACGAGTTATCGCTGCCGGCCAGCTCCATCATTGATCCCTTCGATGGGCAGCCGCTTAAACTCACGCACACGGAGGAGGGATGGATTGTTTACACTGTCATGCAAGATGGTGAAGATGACGGCGGCGATTTCAAACAGCTCAAAGACTATGGCGTGGCGCCGCGGAAATGGCGAGTGACTGAGTGATGAAATCCGAGAGCTACATAGCCCGGCCACCCTGGCCCGGATTCCATTGGAAGCCGTTGCGTGGCGCGGCCGGACCAAAATGGTCCGGCTACGTATCGAGCTGTTTTGGGATGGCGATGTTGGCGGCCGTCACGTTTGTCGTGGGCGGCGCGCTGGCCGTGCGGGCTGAGGGGTTAATAGAAAGTCGGCTGGCGGCGATTCGCGCCGCGGGCGATCCAGCTTCGATTGCCGACCTCGCGCCGGCGCCTATCCCGGACGATAAGAACGCGGCCGTGATTTTAGAGCGTATCGGGCCGCGATTGAGCGAATTCAGCAAGGAACACTCCCGGTTTTTCCATACGTCCATCGGGCAGAGTTATGCGGAAAACCAAGACCGCGGCGAGAGTGCCACTCCGGAGCAGATTTTCGAGATTCGGCTGATTCTCATTAAATACCCGGACGTCGAGGAGGCCCTCGCCCAGGCCGCCGATTGCGATGGCTACGCGTCGCTGCGCGATTACACGCTTCCGTTCACGGCGTTCGTCGAGGCAGCGGTCGGGACTCAGCGCACCCCACGAACCGCGGCCCGATACCTGAATTGGCGGATGCAAGTTTTGATCGCCGACGGTTTTCACGAAGACGCGCTGGAGCAAGGACTTACCACCTTGCGGCTGGCCCGGCTTTATGAAAGTCAGCCCACGATCGTGCCGTTTATTGTCGGCATCGCGATGCGGGGCCTCAGCACGCCACACATCTACGATGCACTCGCGTCCGGGCCGGTATCCGCCGAGTTGCACGCGGCGCTCGACGAGGAGCTGTCGCTGGCCGACACCCCAGAGCGGCTGGTTCGCGCGCTGAAATCTGAACGCGCGGTCAGCGCCGATTGGGTGAACGAGCACGTCGTGTGGAAGCCGCTCTTGCCGGCGGCGTGCCGGGCGATATTGATTTCGGAGCAATGGGGCCTGCTCGACGAGATCGACGCGCACTTGCATCTGGCTGAAATGCCTTGGCACGAAGTGCGAACGCGGTTCGCGCCGCCCGGGTCAGTCGTGCCGCCGTCGAAGCAAGGTAAATTGGCAGATTCGCTGCTTCCCGGGCTGCACGCCTGGTTTCATGCCAATGCTCGAGGCGTAGCCGTATCGCGGTCGCTGCGAGTGTACAACGCTTTGCGGCGATTCGCCGAGAAAAACGGCCGCGAGGCCACGGGCCTCGAGGAGCTCGACTTGCCGAAGTCGGCGACAATTGACCCTTACTCGGGCGAGCCGCTCAAGCTTAAGCACACGGACGAAGGTTGGGTGGTTTATTCCGTGATGGAAAACGGCGTGGATGACGGCGGCGATTTCAAAGGGCTAAAGGACTTTGGCGTGGCACCGCGGAAGTTGCGCTTGACGGAGTAAAACGGTTCGAGCGAAATCTACAGTAGGGTGTGTCGAGGCTTGGCGAGTCACACCAGCCGTGCCGGGATGTGGTGTGTCTCGCGGACTCGACACACCCTACGACTACTAAAATTTTGCGCA
>DASXWB010000052.1:0-9179 GCA_036503915.1 Lacipirellulaceae bacterium
GGCCAGCACATCGACGATTCGCTCATTCAACGCGGCCGTTGCCCGATTGATCGCGGCAACCTCCTCTTCGACCGCCGCCGCTTCGCGGGCGTAGCCAGATGTCGCTCGCGCGGCTGAAGCGGCCGCCCTGGCCGCCAACTGAGCTTCGGCCGCCAAATCGGGTAACTCGACGTCACCCGCCAATCGCGCCAGGACGCGCTGCGGAATAGCGCTCTGCATGGCGGTTCGGGAGCGCTGGCTCGACCAATCGGTGTGCGAACCTTCGCGGTACAACGTGTGTACATAGCGCACGCTGCCGTCCGCATCGGTATCCACCCGGAACGTTGACTCGACCTGCGTTGCCAGGGCGTCCAGGAGTTCCGGGACAAAATCGTGCAGCGGCCGGTATCGCAGCCGCTCGGCGGCCGAATGGCGCACGTCGGCAAACGGCGAAAGCACGGCATGCCGCGCGAGCGACTCGGTCGCCGCGTGATCGCGTATACCCTCCAGCGCCGTGACGAACGCCAGGCCCATCTCACCGCGCCACGCGCTGCGCTTGCCATCGGTCGAGTCCCCGACAAGCGTCACTCGTTCCACCGTGGGAATGGCCGCCGGATCGTCGATCGCCCGGATCTGGTCGAGCGTTTGTTGCCGGTTACTGTTCGCGTTGAGCGCAAGTGCTCGTTGCCACCTTGCAAGCTGCGATTGCCACTTGCGCGCAGCGCTTCTCGCGGCAAACCGCTGCTGTTTTGTCGCGTCAAGGTTTTGGCGCGTCATTAGCTCGCCGTCAATCCAGCGCACACCAAGAGCGCGGAGCGCTTCACGGTGACCGGGCTGAAGCGACAGCACGCTGGCCCAGTGAAAACGCGATTCCTCGTCGAGACCGTTTTTCCGGCACCAGCGAGCAAGCGCTATTTGATCAGCCTGGCTGTTGCCAATTTCCGAGCGAAGTCGGCGGTAATCGGCTTGCTTCGGGTCAGCCGACGTGCGTCGCTGCGCCTCTTCCACCGTCAGCCACTCGCCGTCGACTTGCACCTGCCCGAGCTGCCAACGGGCGAGCTGAAATTGTGGATCGATCCGCACGGCTTCGCGCAGGAGCGCAAATCGGCGCGCCATGTCGCCGTCAATCGCGGCCTGCTCGGCTTGCTCGACGAGTCCCTCGGAGGTAGTCGGATAGGCCCGGTTGCCATCGGCATGGAGATGAACGATCGGCGCGAGGGATGCGGCTGCGAAAGCCGCCGTCACAAGTAGCATCCGACCTAAGCCCCGGGTCCGCTCAACACGGATAAATGCGTTCATGCTGTGTCTCCTGCCACTGGGCGACATTAATTCGCGGTTTGGCCAATTTGTCGCCACCGCGCGAACAGTTATTCCATATCCTGCCGCCCAGATATTCCCGTATTCAAGTTTGGAGCTTGAAATAACGGCCGTAGCGTAATGCTCTATTGACTCAGCGCGGCAAATTGGGGTGCAATGGCGGGCGAACGACCGCCGGTCAGGCGTATTCAACCTATGGAGTGCACGTGCGCACAAGGAGGAGTAAGGTGAACGCCAACGAGCCAGCCGTGTCGCAGGAGGATATTGCTCGCCGCGCCTACGAGATATGGCAGTCTCGGGGTTGCCCTTCGAGCGACGGCACCGACGAATGGCAGGCTGCCGAAGCGGAATTGACGGCCGCCCGCGTCGCCCGCAACGGTTCGACGCAGCAGCGAGTGCAATCCTGGTGGAGCCGGGTGCTGAAGAAAGGCAAACGTCAAGAAGTGCAGTAGCTGAATTCGAGAGAAATCAGCGGGTGGCTGGGGCAACGCCCCAGTTCCTTGAGTTGCTGGGGCGTTGCCCCAGGCACCCGTGTACCCGTTTCGTCGTAATTTAGCGTAGCGAACGCGTGTTCTCCGCAGTTCGCTCGGGCGCTTCCGGTCCGATCGCCACGCCGATCCAGCCGTCTTCAAGTACCAGCTGGGTGATCGCCAGCCCGTTGAGTTGCGCATCGCCGAATTTCTCCAGCCGCACAATGGGCAGCCGGCGATCTTCCGACAGGACGGTGTTAAACACGTTGTGCAAACGGGCTCGATCCGTGGAACCGATGCGTCCCTCGATCCCCAGCGGCCCATCGCGCACGAGTTCCGCGTCCAGCCCTTCGACGACCGGAGCGTAGAACGCGTGCACAACGATGTTCTCCATCCGCCGGCCCTGCAGCTCCACCGACGATAGCCCGATCATCAGCTCCACTCGGCCGTCGTCGATACGGATTTGCACCGCGTCGCGATAGGCAAATTCGAACACGGTATCGCGTCGCGCGTCCGGTGGGTTTTCCAGGGCGAGTCGCGGAAATCGCTCGCGCAGCTGCGCTTGAAGTTCCGGCGCCGTGCAGCGCATCGCGTCGAGGCCCAGGCTCACACCCGCATTGGTCAATGCCGACTCGTGAATCTGCAGGCTCGCCAGGCTGTCGGACAGCGCGCGGGGACGGGGCGTATGGCCGCCGAGCTGGTGAGTTCCAGCGATGCGAAGTCGAGCCACGAGCCGCTGGTCGGTGGTCATCAGCTCGATCGGCGTGAGATCGATACCACATTCGGCCATCGGCGTGAGCAGCCGCGATTGAATCTCCTGTTCCACGCGGTCGATGGCTGTGAGTGTCTCCTCATCGATCTGCTCGACGGCCAACATGCCGACTTTGGATTCGACCTCCGCGCGGGCCCGCGATCGCCGGGCTCGATACACTTGTACGGCGCGATCGCGAGCCAACGATCCGACGAAGGGCACCCAGTCGAAATCCGTCGTCACGCCGACCAGGCGATTATGGTTGGTAGCGTTCACGACCGTGGGCGCAAACCGCACACCGCTCGGGTCGACGACGACGGTTTTCTGAGCCGTGAAGTCGGTCGAGCTGCGGGTGTGCAGCCGGGCCCGGCCGCCGTCGGCAAGCGTTCTGGAGTTCACAACGCCCTGCGCTTCGACGTCGAACTGCCAGCGCCGCTCGGCGGGCTGCAAGCGAATGCTGCTTTCGGACACGCTTTGCGCCCGGCCGCGCACCCGCGTGCCAGCGATCCGTTCGCGGACCGGCCGATCCTCTGTGCGCTGTTTGTTCACCAAACGGTTCAACAGCTCCGACGTAATTGCGATGCGCACGTTGGCATTGCGGTAGTGTTGTTCGACGGCGTCGGCCAAAGTGCGATCGAGCGAGCTTGGCGAAGCGTCCAATTCTCGCTGCCGTTCGCTAACTTGCCGGCCAATTTTCGGGTCGCGGCTCTGCTCGTACGCTTCCAAATCGTTGGACAAGCCGCTCGCATCGGGGTCGCCGCTCGTTGGCTGCGGCTGGGCGACCAACAGCGAATTTAGCGATCCCCGAGCCGCAATGCGGGGACTCGCGTGTCGCGCCACGCGAATCTCGTACAGGGCAGCCCAACAATCGAGCCGGCGGGCCAGGCCCCAATGCGCCCGCAACAGCTCCACGCGTAATCGGTCATCCCTGGTTTCGTTCGCCAATTTCGTGGCTTCTTGGGCCGACTGGCTCAAGTCCCACAGCACGCTCGACACGTCTTCGTGTTCCCAGCGATGGCGATCGGTAACGGCGCGAAGTTCCTCGATGGTCGTCTGCGCCCACTTCGCGGAGAATGGATGATGCGAAAGCCGCTCGATCTGTTCGAACAGAGTTTGCGGCACGCACCAAGGTTCCGCCTGACCCGAACCGTCTGGCTCATCGTGCGCCGGGGCCATGGACGCCGTGTCGTTTGGGTCAATCGGAATAAGCGTTGGAATACTGGCCGGAAGCATCGCCAATCGTTCTCCCGGATTCACCAGCCGCAGCGTCGATGCCGCGAGCGAGCCCACTTCGACGGTCGGCGAGCTAACCTCGGCCTGATTTCGGGTCGAAGGCGATTGGGTCGCTATCGGGCCATCCGGAAAAACGGGCGGCGGGTCGATCGGCTGGCTTTGAAGCACTTCAGGAACCGGCGGCGCAAACAATTCATGCAAACGGGCCATCGCGGCAGCAAACGGCTGCACCACGTCAGCGGCCGAGCGCTTGGCCATGGCCCGCCCGAGCTGCTCCATCACGACCGTTACCAGCGCGCTGCGCCTGGGCAAAGAATCGCGCGAAGGACCGATTTCCGGCACTGCCCACTCGATCTCGGGCGCAAGCACTTTTGGTGCCTCAAACTGCTGCCCACGAAGAAAATCGATTCCATTCAATCCACTCTGGAATTGATACACCGGCATTCCCAAGCGTGCCGTCTCAATCAGCTCATCGATCGTCGGCGGCGGGCAAATCGCAATCAGGCTGCCGTCCGCCATAGTCCTTCCAGTCAAGTCGAGTTCCAATTCATGGAAGCCCGTCGCGCCCAGCGGATTGAGCGCGGTGTAGGGGTTGAGCGCAGCATACGGCGCCTGAAACATTGAATAGGTCGAGTCAAAGGCCCAAACCTGCTCCACATCCGTCACATTAGAAGTTTCGTCGCCCGCCGTGCCATTGGTCGCCGGATTGCCCGGTTGCCAAAAACGGGGCATCGTCAGGCAAAACAACAGCAAGGCCACGAGCATCGCGACGCATGGCCAGGGGCTTGGTTTGGAATCCACTTGCATGGCTCGCTCTCAAGCGCCGGAATCGTCAGTTCCGCGCGGCCACACGGTATGCTGGAGCAAAACGCCGGTGGGCGGTTTGCAGCGAAAGGCGGGAAACAATGCAGGGGCGGTTCGGCCGTGTGGGGGAACATCCGGCTATCAGCTAAGATCGGTAATGTGTGCCGACTCAGTAAAACGAGAATTCCAGGATTAACTGGATTCGTGCTAGCGGGCCGAATCCTTTGACCGATGTCTGAATTCAGCCCGTTAGATCTCGCAGCTCGACCGGCCCGCCGATCGAACGCAGCTAATCCCAATCGCCAGCAGTCGTTACGAAACCAATTCCGGTGATAAGGACCTTGCATGAAGATTGAAGCCGAAGGCCAGTTGCTGCGGATTTACATTGGCGAAAGCGACCGCTGGGAAGGCCGGCCGCTGTACGAGGCCATTGTGCGAGCAGCCCGCGAACACGGGCTCACCGGGGCGACCGCCCTGCGTGGAATCGAAGGCTTCGGCACAAATAGCCGGATCCACACGGTAAAGGTTTTGCATCTCTCCGAAGCGCTGCCGATCGTCGTCGAAATTGCCGACCGGGCCGACCGTATCGCCAAGTTCATGCCGACGCTCGACAAGATGGTCGGCGAAGGAATGGTGACGGTAGAAAACGTGAACATCCTACTTTACCGCCAGGAACCGGGTTCCGAACAAACAGCGGTACAACGAGAAGATGAGGACGAGCTGCAGCTAGAATCGCCCGAGCCGCGGACGCCAGCTCCACCAGAGACCGCATTCTCGAAAGCCACGGACCGCACGCGGTACATCATTGAGTCGGCTAAGCATGCCGCAGTCAAATCGCACCGCGCATACGTCGACAGCGTCGACGTGTTGCTGGCCATGTTGCGCGAAAGTACCGGCGTCGCTGGGCACGTGCTGGCCGGCCTGAACGTCGACGTGGAAACGATTGAACAATGCCTTCGCGATCAAGTCAGCCGCGACGAACCTTCTGCGGCATATCTTGCGTCGTTGGATTCGAGAAGCTTAAGCGAAGCCAAGTGGCTCGGTCACAATTATCCGGGCACCGAAGCACTATTATTAGCGCTGTGCGAAATCAGGCCCAGCGCGGCGACAGACGTGCTGACGCGTCTGGGCGTCCAGCCGCGCGACATCTGCAAGGAGGTGCTCGAACTTCTAGGCCACGGCGACGATTGGCAGCGCTGGCTGGCCGATCATCCGGATATGTGAGCGCGACTGTGTTAGTAACATCAGATTGTCTCGCGCAGAGGCGCAAAGGACGCTGGGTTCGGTACATTAAACTGCACTAATTCCCGCTAATCACAACTCGTGAGGATTAGCGAAGATTAGTGTTCCAGTCAAACTCGAATTGAGTGCATCGCTTCTTTTCTGCGTCCTCAGCGCCTCTGCGTGAGATCTTCTTTGCCTCTTATCGCTTAGGTTTGTAACGTGGATTGGGTGTCGGTGGCTTGGCGCCAACTTCGCGCCGCCACTTTGCCAGCGATTCACGAAGACGGTTAACAAGATTCTCGTGCTCGCCGGCTAGATTACGCTTCTCTCCCGGGTCGGCTTCCAAATCATAAAGCTCGACCGAATCCTCGTCGTGCCACTCGACGAGCTTCCAGCGGCCGTCGCGAATTACCGATCCCGGCGCACCGCCCTGATTGCCATAATGGGGATAGTCCCAATATAGCGCTCGCGATTCGATCTTCTCGCCGCGAAGCAGCGGCACGATGCTTTTTCCGTCCAAGGGCTTCTCGGATTCCGCCGGCAACCCGGCCACTTCCAAGAACGTGGGGAAATAATCGATGCTGCTGATCGGTGTCGAGCTCGCGCTTCCTATTGGTGTCACGCCTGGCCAGCGCACGATCGTCGGCACGCGGATGCCGCCCTCATAGAGCCAGCCTTTGCCGGCACGTAGCGGCAGATTGGAGGTCGGCGAGCCTTCAGCCGTCGACAGGCCGCCGTTGTCGGCCGTGAATACTACCACGGTGTTTTCAGTTAGCCTCAGTTCG
The DNA here is from genome assembly GCA_036503915.1 of Lacipirellulaceae bacterium. GTDB lineage: Bacteria > Planctomycetota > Planctomycetia > Pirellulales > Lacipirellulaceae > JABDGM01. Next base: position 6,564 of record DASXWB010000052.1, read on the forward strand.
TCGAGCTTGTTCAGCACGCTACCGACGGCCGCGTCCAGCGACTCGATCATGGCAGCGTACGTCGGGTGATTCTGTACTAGACGCACGCGGCTGCCGCGCTCGTTTCCCCACACCGGGCCGCTCAAGTTTAACTTGGCCGCCTTCGCTTCGTACTTCTTTACCAATTCAACGGGCGCCATGAGCGGAATGTGCACGTCGTAGGTCGACATCATCACGAAAAACGCCCGATCCGCATTGGCGGCGATGAATCGATTTACTTCTTCCGCCAGCCGCATCGTGAGATGTTCGCCCGCCGGTCCGTCGGCCAATCGGGGATTCCCGTAGGGGCTGAAATAGGATCGCGGCGAGCCGGCCGCTGTTCCGCCTTGGTTGATTTGAAACCCCTGCTGTTCGGGCCAAAACTCCTGGGCGCCCAGATGCCACTTACCGGCAAAAAATGTGGCGTAGCCGGTGTCGCGCAAGACTTCGGCAATCGTGCGTTCTCCAAGCGCAAGATGGTCGGAGTAAGGCGCGGGCAGCAGCCGTGTGTTGCGCCGCCAATTTTCGGGCTGATTGCCCCCGCCCATGTTGATGTAATCCGTGATGCCGCATCGCTGCGGGTAGCGGCCCGTCATGATGCTGGCCCGCGACGGACTGCAAACCGGGCATGCCGAGTACGCCGTCGTGAAGCGCATGCCGCTGGCCGCCAAACGGTCCAGATGCGGCGTCTCGTAAAACGTGCTGCCGAACGAGCCGAGGTCGCTGTATCCCAAATCGTCGGCCACGAACATCACGATGTTTGGCGGCCGATTGGCATCCGCGGCAAGCGCCGCCGCGCTGCCGACCAGCATCAAGGAGATCGACGCGGTAATCCACAAAAGCGGACGAAGCATTGTCGCGATTCCTGAGTTCTGATTTGAGAGGAAAGCACATTATAGAGAAGAATAAACCGCCAAGGCGCCAAGAACGCCAAGTGAAGAAGTAAATGCGAGAATCCCTTGGCGCTCTTCGCGTTCTTGGCGGTTCAATTTGTTACGCGCATAGAAAAAGCCGGGCCCGCACTTTCGCGCGTCCCGGCTTGAAATCTCCGTCATGCGGCCCGACGCAATCAGAATCTGACTACGAAACCCGCACGTCAATCTTCTTGGGCTGAGCCTGCGGCAGCTTGGCCACGGTAACGTGCAGCACGCCATTGGCCATCGAAGCTTCGATGGTCTCGGGATCGGCGGTTTCCGGAAGCGATACGCTCCGCGAAACCTTGCCGTAACCGCGCTCGTTGTGCCAGTTGGTGCGTTCGCCTTCAGGCGCTTTGCGTTCGAGCGTGATCTGCAGCGTGCCCTTGTCGAAGGTCAGCTCGACATCCTCTTTCAAGACGCCGGGCGCGTCGACCTCGATGTGGAACATGTTGTCCGCTTCCCAAATGGAAGCCGGCGCACGCCACATGGCGACTTCTTCCGCCCGGAAGAACTGATTGAACAGGTTGTCAAACTCCGGCAAACCACCGGGAAACAGGTTGCCCAACCGATTCTTTTGAGTTGCGATAGACATTTTCGTTCTCCTTTTCAACTTGGAAACTCTTTGTTCGTTTGCTACCAGCTAAGCGACCTGGCGCTTAATGGATTCGAGAATCGTGGTCGAGCCAATTGGCCGCCCGTGCTCGATAACAAAAGCATGCCGTGTGCCATCGCGATTTCAATTGCCAGGCGGTTGGCATGCAGCCCATAAATCTTTGAAAGAAAACGGTTTACATCCGCGATGGCGCGAGGCGCCTAAATGCAGATGCCAAATCGGCAGGCGCAAGATTGGCACTCGCGGCCCACAGGACCAAGCCGGCGATGCCATTTTGGCAGCAAACTAGAATGGGACGCCGGCGACGGGCGCACCGGGTGGAAGGACGACGTACGAGCCGCTAAACGAGACGGCCGGGCCATCGCTGCCGGCCACTTCGACCGTCAAATCCAGCTTCGCCTGCCCCTTGTCGCCGAGCATCTCCAAAAAGTACTGGCGCGCCGCAGGCGTAACCGGCTGGCAACGCGCATAGATCTCCGACGACGACACCGGCTCCTGATAACGAATCGTGCTGCGGCGAATGACGATGTTGCCGTCCCGCCCAAGCTCGCGCAAGAGCAGATAGACCGAGCCCCAACCGGCGATCGTGCATAAGGCATTGAGGCTGCCGGCAAAGGCTGTTTGCTGGTGGTTCCGGTTGGGCCCCAGCGGCAGCCGCATGACAAGCCCATCCGCCCCGCCGTCATGGACCCGGATTCCCATCTGGGCGCACATTGGTATTTCGCGCTCCAGAATCGACTGAAGTTCGCAGAGAATTGCGGGAAGCGCGGCGGCTTTGGAATCGACCGACATGAATAAATGAGCGGGGCGCTTGTTTGGGTTCGCAGTTTTATCGTAGTCGAGCCAGTACCATTTAACTAGACGAGTCGAAAACGGCGACGTCGCTCCGCGCTTTAGCTGGCGGCCGCGACAACTCTAAAGCTTCAACAAAAGAAGTATCGAATAATTCAACAGATGCGGCTCCGCGCCATTCGGCGTGCTGTCGTACCGGTCGGTCACCGAGATTTTCAGGCTTAGGTTCGACGGCTGCACCAGCACAATCTCCCAGCCGGTGTCGGCCACCAGCCG
>DASXWB010000053.1:0-1782 GCA_036503915.1 Lacipirellulaceae bacterium
TTGATGGTCAACTTCTATGGTGCCAACGTCGACTGGCCGCATAGAAACTGGTACACCTCGCGTCTGCGCGGGCCGGAGAGCCAAGGCTTCGTGTTCCACAACTGGGACTTCGAGACGGCGCTCGACTTGGCCGGCTCGAGCGTCAATACAAACAGCACGGGCGTCACTGCCGGCGCGGCGCAGCCTTATAGCAACTTGAAATCCAGCCAGGAATTTCGCGTGTTGTTCGGCGATCGCGTGCATCGGGCGTTTTTCAATAATGGCCCGCTCACAACCGCCAATTCCGTTGCCCGCTACCAGGAAGTTGTTTCCGTGCTGCAGCAGATCATCGTCGCCGAATCGGCTCGCTGGGGCGACATGCATTTCAGCACGCCGCTTACCAAGGCCAACTGGCAGGCAGAGATTCCCAATGTCATCAACAACTTCCTCACTCCGCGCAACAACATTTTTCTCAACCAGCTGCGCAGCGCCGGCTTGTATCCGAACATCGTCGCCCCGACGTTCAACCAGCATGGCGGCCAGGTGCCCAGCGGCTTTGGCTTGACGATGTCCGCGCCGGCGGGCGCAATTTGGTACACCGTCGACGGCTCCGATCCGCGCGCGATCGGCGGCGGCATCAGGCCGACGGCCCTGCAATACAACGGCACGCCGATCAATATCACGGGCGGCATTACGGTCGCGGCGCGCGCGCTCAGCGGCGGCCAGTGGTCGGCGCTCAACGAAGCCGACTTCGCCACGGACGTGAGCAACCTCCGCATCACGGAAATAAACTACAATCCGGACGCTTTCCCCGGCGTCGTCGACGAGCAGGACATTGAATTCTTCGAGGTCCTGAACACCGGTAGCCAAGCGGTAAGCCTCAACGGCGTACAGATCGGCGGCTTCGCCAACGAACCATACACGTTCGCGTCCGGCCTGACGCTTGCCGCCGGCCAGCGGATCATCGTCGCCCGCGACCCGGCCGTGTTCGAATCCGTTTACGGGCCGGGCCTCAACGTCGCGCCGAACGGCTTCGAGCCGGATAATTTGAGTAACAGCGGCGAGCTCGTGACGCTGCTCGGTCCGTTGGGCGAAGTCATCCAGAGCTTCACGTACGGCAGCACTTCACCATGGCCCAGTGAGCCGGACGGACTCGGCCGGTCGCTCGAGATAGTCAACCCGCTCGGCGACTCAGCGAGCGCCGCTAATTGGCGAGCCAGCTTCTACACCGGCGGCTCGCCGGAGACTAGCGGAGTTCTTGGCGATTACGACGACAACAATCTCGTCGACGACGCCGACTATCAGGCGTGGCGATCAAGCTACGGACTTAATGTGCCGCGCGGCACCAGCGCCGACGGCAACCGCAACGGCATCGTCGACGCGCCCGACTTCGTTATCTGGTGTGAAGCAGCGAGCACCGCGCCAACCGCTGCGCAGGCGGCCGCGGCGACGCGTACGTCGACGGGCGATGCTTCATCGCAGGGCAGCGCGCTCTCAAGTTCATCTGTGGGAGGCGTCTCTGACGCCGATATTGAACCCAGGGACCAGCAAAGTGATGCGCCGGCTACGGAATTGCGTTTTAAACCGCCGACGCGCGGCATATTGACGTCCGGACAATCGGCGCCCACTCTTCAAGCGTCGCAACCATCGGTTGATCAAGCTCGCGACCTCGCCCTGCTCCTTGCTCTCCAATCCGGCATGTCACCCTCGGCGGCCCCTGAATATGAAGGCGAGCCGGATCGCGGCGACTTGGAATCCGACGTTCTCATCGAATGGATTGACGACGCCTTCGCATCGCTTACG
>DASXWB010000054.1:0-4103 GCA_036503915.1 Lacipirellulaceae bacterium
GTGGGCATGGTCGTCAAACGCGGATTTCCTGCTCCCCCGACGTACCATCAAGGGCGCATACGACAAGCGCCGATCGGACATTTTTTTGATGTGATTACCAACGGAACGGGCCGGATGCCGCCACATGGATACTTGATTCCTCCCGAAGACCGCTGGGCGATCGCGTCCTACATCCGCGCGCTGCAACTCAGCCAGTTCGCACGGCTCGATACCTTAACCGAAAACGACATAAGCCACTTCGAAGCAGGTTCGGGCAATGAGCCTCAGCGCTGACTGGTAAACTGACTAGGTAAATCGTCGCGTAACCGCCTCACCATGGACCAAAGCGAACATCCCTTCCGACGTTGGATTTGGGCGTCGCTGCTCGCAGCTGTCGTGGGTGTGGCAGTATGCGCGGCCATTTCTTGGGATCAGCCTGGTCGCTTGTGGCCGGCGTATCTATTGGGATTCCTCGCCTGTTGGCTTCTGTGCATGGGCGGCATGGGATTGTTGGCGCTCGGGAACCTCACGGGCGGCCGCTGGGCGCTCGTGGCGCGGCCGTTTTATTCGGCGGCGAACCAATTGCTGGTGTTGGTCGCGCTGTTGTTTGTTCCCGTTGGAATGTTCACCGAACGAATATATCCTTGGGCCGCCTCGAGTCCGGGCACCGAAACCGCGCCGGCTGCTAAGGCTGGGTATTTGGAGACTGCGTTTTTTTGCCAGCGCGCAGCGACCTACTTTGCTGTCTGGCTCGTGTTGAGTTGGCTGCTTGCCGCCGTGTCGCGATTCGATGTGCCGCCAGCGGGCACGCCGGCGATGCGCCGCGTTGGCGCGATCTCTCTGGTGCTGCTGGTTCCAATGGCCACGTTCGCCGCGTTCGATTGGGGCATGTCGCTTGAGCCGCAGTGGTACTCGTCGATCTATGGCGCCCTGCTAACGGCCGGCGGGGTGCTGGCCGCACACGCGCTTGCCATCTGCGGCCTGACTACTTTCGCAGATGTGCCGCTCGTCATGTCCGTGATTGACGATCCGGCCCGGCATGACAGCGCGCTTCAAGGTAGTGATCAGCAATCGCTCGAAACGGCGGAGAGCGGCACGGCGCGCGACGCGTGGTTAGCAAATATCTTCAACGACCTCGGAAACCTGCTACTGGCGTTTTTGATGGTCAACGCGTATTTTGCCTTCTCGCAGTTTTTGATCATTTGGTCCGGCAACTTACCGCGCGAAATCACGTGGTACCTGCGGCGGCTCGGGGGCGGATGGCAATGGTTGGCTCTGGCAATCGTCGTGTTGCAGCTTGTCGTTCCGTTCCTGTTATTATTGTCGCGCGACCTGAAGCGCGAGCCGCGACGCTTGAAAGGCATCGCGCTAGTGCTTGTGGCGTTGTATCTTGCTCACTTGTATTGGACAATCGTGCCAGCTTTCGGGTTTCACGATGCACGCGGGCACGCAATCAACGTGGCCGCCTTGATTGCGATGTTTGCTGCGTGGCTGGCGATATTTTTTTGGCGGGCCGAGCGGCTGCTCAACCGACACTGGACTCGGGCGACGTAATATGGACGGCGGCGAAACAAATAAACTGACTGCCTTGCGTCACGAGCCGGTTGAGACCGACGTGCGCGCCGTGTGGCGGACGGGCGGCGCAATGGCCGTCGTCGTAATCGCCACGTTCGTCCTGATCATCGGCTTGATGAAATGGTTTGCGGCCGCCCAAGGCGCGCCCGCTGCAAACTATGCCGCAAGCAAAGGTTCGGGCCCTGACGAACAGGTATCGTTGCAGAAGCTTCGGGTTCAAGAGCAGATAATGCTCGACGACTATGAGTGGGTCGACCAAGCGAATGGGATGGCCCGCATCCCGGTTGGCCGAGCGATGGAAATTATTTCAGAGAGCGGATTGCCGGCTGCGCTGCAAAGCCCCGTAGCAGCAGAGCCGGCTCGAACAGAACAAACGAGATCGTCGGGCAATTTGCCGGCAAATGTGGGAGGCGACGAGCAGTGAATCGAGTCATCGAATTCCGACGCCGAGATCGCCCGGTTCGCCGATTGGCTCGCGCGCCGATCGCGGCGGTATTTTGCGTTGCGCTTGCGTTGGCGACTTCGAGCGAGGCACGCAATACACCGATCGCGCAGGTCGCCGATCAAATCAAAGTTACGCCGCCGCTCGGCGCGAAGCTGCCGCTTGATCTATCGTTCGTCGACGCCGGCGGGCGCACGCGTAAACTGCGCGACTCGTTTGAAAAGCGGCCCGTCATCCTGCACCTGGTGTATTACGAATGTCCGATGCTGTGCAAACTATCCAGCGATGGTTTGCTGAGCGCATTGTCGACGTTGTCGCTCAAGCTGGGCCAGGATTTTTCCATCGTGACGGTGAGCTTTGATCCGCGAGAGGGGCCGGAGTTATCCGCGCGGGCACGCCAAGTCGCGCTGGAGCGCGCGGGGCGCGAGGCAGTTGATGCCGGCTGGGAGTTTTTTACCGGCGAGCGATCCACGATTGATGAGTTGTGTGACTCGGTTGGATTTCGGTACGACTACGACGAGAAAACCGGCCAATTCGCCCACGCATCGGGCGTGTTTATTCTCACGCCCGACGGAACGCTCTCTCGCTATTTGAGCGGCGTGCAATTCTCGCCGCGCGACCTGCGGCTATCGATTGTCGAAGCATCGGCCGGTAAAGTAGGCACGGCGAGTGATCAGGTGATGCTCATGTGTTACATGTATGACCCCATAACGGGTAAGTACGGCTTGGCGATTATGAGTGTTTTGCGTGCCGCCGGCGTTGCTACGGTCGGCGCGATGGCGCTTGGGATTTTCATCATGGTTCGACGTGAGCGGTCGAGGTCAGGGGAGCCCGAGACGAGAGCTGTGGGAGGCGTCTCTGACGCCGATGAGGGCAATGCATCATTCAACGAAATCGGCGTCGGAGACGCCTTTCACAAATAGGGAAGACGCGATCCACGAATGGAAGAAGGCTTTCAACTATTTCCCGAGCAAGCATCGAGCATGGCGCCGCGCGTCGATGCGCTGTACACATTTCTGCTGTGTGTGAGCGGATTCTTTACGGTGGCGATCTTCATCGCCATCGTGTACCTGGCGATCAAATATCGCCATGGCCGGCCCAAGGACAGTCCCCATCCTGAACCGGAACAACTTTGGATGCTGGAGATTGCCTGGATCGTGATGCCGCTCGCGCTGACGATGGTGATGTTTTTCTGGGGGGCGGTGCTGTATTTCGAGATCCGCACGCCGCCGGAGGATGCCATCGAGCTGCAGGTCGTCGGCAAACAATGGATGTGGAAGATTTACCATCCGCAGGGCCGCAGCGAGATCAACGAGCTGCATGTCCCAGTGGGCCGGCCGGTGCGGCTGCGAATGATCTCCGAGGACGTGATTCACAGTTTCTATGTGCCGGCGTTTCGCGTAAAGATGGATGTGCTTCCCGGCCGGTATTCGGAGATGTGGTTCGAGGCCACGAAGCCGGGCGAGTATCACTTATTCTGCGCGGAATATTGCGGCACGGAGCATGCCAACATGTCGGGCCGTGTCTATGCTATGACTCCGGCCGAGTATGCTGAATGGCTCCAGGGCGCTCCGGCCGAGATGGAGACGGCGCAAACGACCGGCAGCAAGCTGTTCACCCAGTTTCGCTGCCACTCCTGCCACCACGACGATTCGGAACTTCGCTCGCCGCCGCTCGATGGCATTTTCAACAACGCGGTCGCGCTGGCCGACGGTCGCACGGTGCGCGCCGACGAAGACTATCTTCGCGAATCGATCGTCAATCCGATGGCGAAAGTGACGGCCGGGTTTCAACCGGTGATGCCCGCGTATCAAGGGCAGCTCAGCGAGGATCAGCTGCTTTTGATTATCGAATACATCAAATCGCTGCCGCCGCGGGGCCGCGGGAACGACGCCTCATGACGACGCCCACGGCTCCGGGCCGCAATTACCTGAACGTCGACTACCGCTTTCGCTCGTGGCTATGGACCACGGACCACAAGCGGATCGCCATTCTCTACATGATCTCGATCACGGTATTCTTCTTCGTCGGCGGTGCCGCTGCAGTGCTGTTTCGGCTCGAGCTGATGACGCCCCGCGGCGACCTCGTGATCGCCGAGACTTACAAC
>DASXWB010000055.1:0-3439 GCA_036503915.1 Lacipirellulaceae bacterium
TCGGGCGGTTTCGGGTTCGTGCGGCCGGAGGGGACTTTAAGCTCCGCCGGCCGCGACGCCGACATCTTTGTTCCGGCCGACAGAACTGGCGACGCCGCCAACGGCGACATCGTTTCGGTGCGCCTTGAAAAACGCGGCCGCATGGGAAAACTCGAAGGCCGCATCATCGACGTTGTGGAACGGGCCACGAACCGCTTTGTGGGCGTTTACTTCGAGCAGGCCGGCATGGGCCTCGTGCAAGTCGACGGCAGCATTTTCACTACGCCGATTTACGTGGGCGATCCAGGCGCGAAGGGCGCGCGAGCCGACGACAAAGTGCTCATCGAGATGGTCCGCTTCCCTTCGCACGTGCGCGACGGCGAGGGGGTAATTGTCGAAGTGCTCGGTCCGCGCGGCCAGCCGGGCGTCGACACGTTGTCGATCATCTACGAGTTCAACCTGCCGGGCGAGTTCGCCGAGGATGCACTCGAAGAGGCGCGAAAGCAGGCCGAGAAATTCGACGAATCGATTGGCCGCGGCCGCCGCGATCTCACCGACGAGACCATCGTGACGATCGATCCCGTCGACGCGCGCGATTTCGACGACGCCATCTCGCTGGAGCGGACCGACATAGGCCACTGGCTGCTGGGCGTGCACATCGCCGACGTGTCGCACTTCGTGCAGCTCAAGACGCCGCTCGACCGGGAAGCGCACGAGCGGGCCACGAGCGTGTATCTTCCCGACCAGGTGATCCCGATGCTGCCGGAGATCATTTCCAACAACCTGGCCAGCTTGCAGCCGCACAAGGTGCGCTATTCGATCACGGCGATGATCGAGTTTACGGAGGAAGGCGCCCGCGTCGACACCGAGGTGTTCAAGAGCGCAATCAAGAGCAGGCGTCGGTTTACTTATGAAGAGGTCGACGAGTTTCTGGTGGCGAAGAAGCTCTTCCCGCCGCAGCAGGATGCAGTCAAGACGCCGCGCAAGTCGAAACAGGCCAGTGTTTTTCGCGATTTGACGACGGAGGTCGATGCACTCTTGGTTCGTATGCACGAGCTGGCGATGATCCTCCGCGGCCGGCGGTTCGCGCGCGGGGCGCTCGAGCTTTCCATGCCGGAGATGAAAATCGACCTCGACAAGGAAGGCCGCGTCACCGGCGCGCACCTCGAAAAAAACACCGAGAGCCATCAGATCATCGAGGAATTCATGCTGGCGGCCAACGAGGCGGTCGCCGAGCTGCTCGGAGATGCCGGCTTGCTCTTCCTGCGCCGTGTGCACGGCAGTCCGGACCCGCGCAAGATGCGCTCGCTCACCGAGTTTGTGAAAGAGCTGGGCTTCAAAGTCGAAAACCTCGAGAATCGCTTCGAGCTGCAAAAACTGCTCGATGCCGTGAAGGGCGACTCGCGCGAGTACGCGGTCAACTATGCCGTGCTGCGCTCGATGCAGCGCGCCGTTTATAGCCCCGAGGATGAAGGCCATTACGCCCTGGCCAGCGATGACTATTGCCATTTCACATCGCCCATCCGCCGCTACCCGGACCTGACAGTGCACCGACTCGTGGATCAACTGAACCGCGGCAAGAAGCCGACGCAACGGATGGATGAGCAGCTTGTGTTGGGCGACCACTGCAGCGAGCGCGAGCAGCGGGCGGCCGACGCCGAACGCGTGCTCAACAAGGTGAAGCTGCTCAATTACATGGCCGACAAAATCGGCATGGAGCTGGAGGGCATCATCACGGGCGTGGAGAACTTCGGCCTGTTCATCACGGGCATCGAGATTCCGGCCGAAGGCTTCGTGCACATCAGCTCGCTCACGGACGATTTTTATCGCTTCGACCGCGCCGGACACGTCATTGCCGGCTTTCGCTCGGGCAACAGCTACCGGCTGGGCGACACGGTGCGTATCGCGGTGGCGGCCGTTGACATCGATGCGCGCCAGCTGGACTTTCGCCTCATCGGCCGCGTCGGCGGACCGAAGAAAGTCGCGGGCAAGGCACGAGGCAAATCACGCGGCAAAGACGCTGCGAAACCGGCACGCGGCCGCAAAAAGAAAAACCGCCCAGGCAAGAACGAACGCCGCGCGAAGCGCGGACGGTAAGCTGTCCCGTCGCCGCCATCGCATCCGCCGCGCGCCGTTTCATCAGCCTCCAGCCTGAACGTTTGAGTCTATTTTTACCCAGAACAAATGCTCCTCGCCGCGGACCAACAGGCCGCCGCGGATCGGAATCGGCGTGGCGATGGTCCATTCGCCCATTGGGTTCTCGGCCAGCTGCTCGAATCCGTCGTCGGTCACGCGGCCGACAAAGATCGTGCCGTCTTCGCGCGTGCAGTACAACAAGTCGCCCGCAAGCACCGGCGACGCGTAATACTTGTTGCGATTCCGCGGCAGATCGAATGACCAAAACTCCTCACCGCTGCGTATGTCGCGGCAGGTGATCCGGCCGCTGTCGGAAAGCAAGTACGCCTTGCCGTCGGCAACGACGGGCGTGGGCACATCGGCCCCCAAGCCGCGACCCCGCTTCTGCCACACGCGGTTTGATTTGGTTATATCGCCTTTCCCGGTCACGCGCACGGCGGCCAGAAATTCGCCGCGGCCGTAGGGCACGATCGCCACGCCATCCTCGATCGCGGCTGATGCAATGACTCGCCACATGCCTTTGTTTTCCGGATTGAAGCCGCTCGATTCCCATAACAGCTTGCCGGTCTCCGCGTCGTGCCCCGTGAGGTGATCAGCTCCCCAAGTCACAATGACGTCCTTGCCGTCCTGCTGCACGACCTGCGGCGTCGTGTATGCCTGGTCCGATTCGCGCTCGTTGTCGTATTCGCGCTCCTGCTTCCATACCTCTTCGCCGCTTTCAAGATCGAACGCCACAAGGTAAGACGGGCCTTCGTGCATCACGGCGACGACGGCTTTGCCGCCAACAATCACGGGCGACGTGCCCAGGTCCCACCATAGCGTATCTTCGCCGTACTGCTCCTGAAGATTATGTTTCCAGATCTCGCGGCCGCCCAAGTCGACGCACGCCAGCATGCCGCTCTTGTAGTACGCGACGACATGCTTGCCGTCCGTCACTGGCGATGGATTGCTGCCGGTGCCCACGCGCGGTTTTTTTCCTTCGCGTCCCGGGCCGAACTTCCGCTGCCATTGCTCCTGGCCATTCATGTCGTAGCACACCAGGCCGTCCTGCCCCTCGATCTGGCAGGTGACGAAAATCCGTTCGCCCCACACCGCGGGAGTCGAGCTGCCGCTGCCCGGCAGTTTTACTTTCCACGCGATTCCTTCCTCGCTGGAGAACTTCACCGGGTACTGACCGTCGGCGGCAACACCAGTGCCCAGCGGCCCGCGCCACTGCGGCCAGTTCTCTTCGGCGGCTGACATAAATTGAGCGCAGGTGCAGACGATGACGGCAGCGGCAAGTGCGGAAAGGCGTCGCATGATTTTCTCCACGCGTTAATTGAGC
>DASXWB010000056.1:0-9358 GCA_036503915.1 Lacipirellulaceae bacterium
CTCAGTGCGGTTCCGCGGCCTGGCAAGGGAGGATGTCGAAGAGCTCGACATCGAAATCAACGCAGCGGCGGCCGGGCTGCGGGTGATCGATTTCTCGCCCGCCACCCAGCTGGCCAGCGAATTCGCGCAGCAGATCGAAACCACGACAACAACGAAGCGAGCCCGCTCGCTCGACGGCACGTTAGGCGGCGGATTGCCCGTGCCCGTTGCCGGCCTGGTGGCCCATGTCTCGCCGTCGATTAATGCCGGCATTTCTGGCAGCGAGACAGCCACAGAAAAGATGAACCGCCTTCCGCCCAAGCACGCGATTGTGGTGAGCGGCACATCAAGCGAAGGCCGCGGCGCATTTTTCAAACTCAAGCGATCGTCGCAGACGTCGCTGGAAGGAGTGCATGAGCTTCGTGTGACGCTCGTTGTGCCGGCCGACTGGCAAGGCGGCGAGGTGCGCGTCGGCTGCAGTGCGCGGGGCAAAAGGCGGCTCTTGTTGCTCAAGCATGATGCCACGCTGGGCCGCGCGGCAGGTGATGTTCGGCTCAGCATGACCGGACGCGAGCTGGGGCATCGTGTGGCCAAGCCCGCTATTGCCAACGAGGCACCCGCGCCCGCGAATGTGCTCTCGGTTATCACAACCGCGGCTACCGAAATAATCGATTTGGTCGACGGGGCGGAAGTGCAGGACGACGTGGAAAAGGATGCTGTTGAGGGTGAATCCGAGGAGCGATAGCGCAGACCGCAAACGGTTGACGCGCGGCGCGCCGAAAGTCAACGAGGATGTAGCGGCCAAATCATTGGTATCATCGTCGTGGCCACAATCCACAACATAAGATGCAACGGCATGCCCACCCGGATGAAATCGGTGAAGCGGTAGCCACCGGGGCCGTAGATCATCATGTTCGTCTGGTAGCCGATGGGTGTCACGAGGCTGGCCGAGGCGGCGAAGGTGAGCGCGATGACGAACGGCCGCGGATCGACGCCGCTAAGTTGCGCAGCCTGGACGCAGATGGGAAACAGCAGCACCGCGGCCGCGTTGTTGGTGATCATTTCCGTCAGGATCGACGTCAATAGATAAACGCAAGCCAAGGTCGCGATAGGACCGAGCACGGAGGTTGCGTTGACCAATTGAGCCGCGACCGCCGCGGCCGCGCCGGATTTTTCCAGCGCGGTGCCAATTCCGAACGACGCCGCGATCGTCACCAGGACCTGCAACTCGATGCTTTGCCGTGCTTCGCCGGCCGAGAGGCATCCGGTCGCTACCATGAGGACGGCGATGAGCGCGGCACCCACCAGTATCGGCACGATCTGCGTGGTCATGAGAACCAGCAGCAACACGAATAAAACCAACGCGATCCAAGCGCGATGTCGCCGCAGCGGTCGCCAGTGCTCAACGTCACTCACGAGGTAAAACGCCGGATCATTGCGATGGGCCCGCACGAAATGGGGCTGAGTTTGCAAGAGCAGGGTATCGCCGGGCCGCAGTTCAATGTCGCCTACCTTTTCTTGAATACGAGCGCCGCCGCGATGAACGGCGACAACCGCGGCGCCATAGGTTGCGCGGAAGTCGGCGTCGCGGATCGTCTTGCCGATGAGCGGCGAATCGGCCGAGATCACCGCCTCGCACATCCGCCGGCTCAGCTGCCGCGCCGGCTCCGCTTCGTAAGCGGGGTCGGCCACTGGAACCAAACCTGTGATTTTTTGCAGCTCAACCACGCTGCTCACGACACCCGTAAACACAAGCCGGTCATTCGTTTGAATGACTTCATCGGGCGCGACCGGAGTTACGATTTCGTCCGCGCGGTTGATTTCGATGAGAAACAGGCCGGGCAAACGTCGCAATCCGGCGACCTCTACGCTTTTGCCGATCAACCGGCATTCGGGCTGCACCAACATGTCGACCATATATTCGCGCCGCGACTCGCCGAGCTGCTCGAACAGCTCTTTCCGCTCAGGAAGCAAGCGGCGGCCAGCGAGCAGTAGATAGGCGACGCCGGCCAGAGCATAGGGAATGCCCAATGGGGTCAATTCAAACAGTGTCATGCCGCCCATGTTGCTTTTCAGCAAAAGACCGTGGACCACGACGTTGGTAGAGGTTCCGATGAGAGTGCACGTGCCACCCAGAATCGCCATGTATGAAAGGGGAATCAACAATTTCGACGGCGCGACATCGTTCCGCCGGCACCAATCGATGACGATGGGCATGAACATGGCCACGATCGGCGTGTTGTTCAGAAAAGCAGAGGAGGGAATGATCACGGAGGCCAGCCGGCCAATCGCGCTGCGCTCGCCGCGCGCACCGCCAAGAATTTGATGCCCCACGTACGCCAGCACGCCGGTTTGTTCGAGGCCGGCAGCAACGACAAACAGCACGGCAACCGTGAGCATGCCCTCGTTGGCAAAGCCGGCAAACGCCTCTTGTGGCTCGATGACGCCGTTCAAGGCGAGGATTGCGGTCGCGCCTAAAAACAATAAATCCGGCGGCGCCCAGTTCTTTACCAGGGCCACGAGACTGGCCACCAAAACGGCGACAGTGAACCAGGCATCCGCGCTCATGAGGTCTCCCATTTCCTCGTAGGGCGACACAAAAAAGGGGCTGGAAGCGGCGGCCTCCAACCCCTTGAGCAAGATAATACTTTGATTGCGGCGGCGGCTCAAGTTGAGCTATGACACGTTTAATGAGAAAGCGCCGTCTCGGGACGCGCTACCGGCGGCTGCTCGCGACGTTCGGCGGGCGGGCCGGATGGCGGCCTGCCAAAAAGGATGCGCATTACCTGGTCGCGCACTCCCATCGTGAGATCGAAAAGTGCTGGAACCAAAACAAGCGTGAAGACCGTTGAGACTAGCAGCCCGCCGAGCACCACCGCGCCCAAGCCGCGATACAGCTCGCTGCCGGCGCCCGGAAAAAGCACCAGCGGCATCAGGCCGAGCACGGTCGTCATCGTGGTCATGAAGATCGGCCGGATGCGCGTGCGAACGGATTCCAGAATTGCTTCGCGCTGCGGCATGCCGTCTTCACGCATGTGATTGAGCGACTGGTGGACGATGAGAATCGGGTTATTTACCACGGTTCCAATCAGAATCACAAATCCGAGCATTGTCAGCACGTCGAGCGTCTGCAGCACAAATAGATTGAGTACGGCGAGCCCCAACACGCCACCCACCGCGCCCAGCGGCACGCTGAAGATAATCACCAACGGGTAGAGCCACGACTCGAACAGCGCCGCCATCAGCAGGTAGGTGATCACCAGTGCCAGGATCACATTGAATCGCAGCGCGTCCCAGGTGTCGCGGAGCTTGTCGGCCGTGCCGGCCAGGTTAATCTGGTAGCCGCCGGTCAAACGACCGGCGTCTCGCAGCGGTGCGACGATGTCGTTTTCGATCCGCGACATCGCCAATTCGAGCGGCACTTCGGCCGGCGGCGAGAGCTGGATCGTAATCGCCCGCACCCGTTCGCGATGATTGATCTGTTCCGGGCCGCTACTAAGCTCCACGTTGGCCAGCGCGCTCAATGGCACGAGCTGACCAAGCGGCGTAGCGATCGACAGTGCCTCGACGTCCTGCGTATTCCAGCGATATTTACCGCGCGGGGCCCAGCCGTCGATCGCCTTCGGCTGGGTGCCTACGACCGTGAGGTCGATCTTCTTACCGTTGAGGTAATAGTCGCTGACGTATGCTCCGTCGATCAGCGCGTTCACCGAAAACCCCAGATCGGCCGTGCTGACCCGCATATCGGCGGCTTGAACCAGCTTCGGAGTTACGTGAATTTCCGGACTAGAGAGATCGAGGCTAGGCACAGGCCGCGGCATGGAATTGGGAATCATCTGGCCGACTTGCCCCATAATCTGTCCGCCCATCGCCACCAGCTGAGTCAACTCCGGCCCGGTGATTTCGATGTCGATGACGCGGCCACCTTCCAATCCGCGCCCGAATAAACTTGCCTGATTGGCCACCGCGAACGTGCTGGGCAGTTTCGCCCCGATGCCCATGACAATGGGCACCAGCTCCGCGGCTCGCGCCGGGTCACGCGCCCGCAAACCGATGAATACCTGCCGCCCGCGGGCCACGAAAAAGAAATCTTCAATCACTGGTCCGTCGAGCGCGGCGGCCGCCTCGCTTCCCGGATCGACGTCGGCGTAGCGATTGAGTTCGTTCTCGACGATGCGGCCCATTTGCAACAATTTGTCCAAGTTATAGCCCGGCGGCGGAAGCAGAATGCCGAACACAAGGTTGCGGTTTCCCGTGGGCAGATATTCCACCTGTGGCCAGAGCAACCAGCTCACGCCGAGCGACGTGCCAACAAGCATGGCGATCACGCCGAGTTGCCGGATGACGCTTCGCTGTGTCCAGGCATTGGTGGCCACGACCATCGCTACGAATCCGCGCGCGAAACTTGCAATCGGCGCAACTGCCCAGTCCGACACTCGCTTTAAAGCGCCGGCCGCCTTCGGCTTGCCGGTGGGCGGCGTGACCGAGCCTACGACGAATCCGTCGCCGTCTTCGCCGTTGCGAACGACCGACAAGCGGTGCGATGCGGTCGAGGTCGTGTCGCTGGCCTCCTCGATCCTCCGACCAAACAGCCGGGCCGCGGACGTTGGAATGACCGTCATCGAAACAACCATCGACAGGCCGACACCCGCGCTGATCGCCAGCGCGATGTCGCGGAACAGCTGTCCCGCTTCCTCTTGGACGAACACCACCGGTAGGAATACGGCGATCGTGGTGAGCGTCGAGGCCGCCACGGCGCCCCACACTTCCTGCGTGCCGCGGACCGCCGCCGTGAACGGCGCTTCGCCCAGCGAATAACGGCGGTACACGTTTTCCAGCACCACCACCGCGTTATCGACCAGCATGCCGACGGCAAACGCCAACCCGGCCAGGCTGATGACGTTCAGCGACCGTCCCAATAATCCGAGTACGAGGAACGAGCCGATGATGCTTGTGGGAATCGCCAGGCCAACCACCAATGCGCCGCGCGCGAACCAGAACCCGGCCGCGATCACGATGATCAGCGAGATCGCGAAAAACCATGGTGACACATAAGCGGCCGCGAGCGCGCTCACGACAATTAGAGGAATCGCCATGAGAGTTCGCGCATTCAGGTGCAGGAACAGCATCAGCACGATCATCGTCAGCGCGCCGCCGATGAAAATGTTGTCCTTCACCAGATCGACGGCCGAGTAGATATACTCCGTTTCGTCGTAGACCTGCGTGAGCTGCAAATTGCGGCGATTGAGCAGGTTGCGGTTCAGCTCGGCCGTGGCGGCGCGCAGCCCTTCCATCACGTCCAGCACGTTCGCGCCAGTCTCCCGCACGCAGTTGACGGCAATGTTCGATTCGCCGTAACGGCTGACGACGCCTTCGGGCTTCTTGTAGCTCAGCCGCACTTCGGCCACGTCGCGCACAAACACCGGAGCGCCGTCGCGAATGGCCAGCAGCTGGTTTTCTACCTGTTCGGGATCGCGGAATTGCCCCAGCGTGCGAACCACCCAGCGGCGGTTCCCCTCCCACAAATCGCCTGCCGATGTGTCTTCGTTCTGACCGCGCAGCACGTTGCGCACTTCCGTCAAAGTGATCCGCCGGGCGGCCAGCTTTTCCGGGTCCACGACCACTTGCAGCTCATCTTCGAGACCGCCGAAGACGTTCGATTGCGAGACGCCGGGTACGCGTTCGAAGCGGGCTTCGATCTCGTCCTCGGTGAAGCGGCGCAGCGTCGCGACATCGAAGTCTTCCGGCGGCAAAAGCTGTTTGAACTCCGGATTCTCGCGCCCCAGCTTGCGAAGCCGGTAGATGGCCAGCCCCACGTTGCGCGCCCGGCGCACCGGCTCGAGCTTCTCGGCAAGCTGCGGATGCTCCTTGGCAAATTCGTCCTGCTCTTCCGGCGTGGGCGGCCGCACGCTGAGGATGAACCAGCCGATCGCTTGATCCGACGCGTTGGACGTGCTGATGATCGGCTCGTCCGCGTCCTCCGGATATTCAGGCACCTGCTGCAGCCGGCTGTTCACCAGCGGCACGATTTCTGACATGTTGGCCTCCACGCCGAACTCCAGCGTGATCCGGCCCATCGAATCCATGCTCTCGGACGTCATCTTCGTGACGCCCTCGACGCTTTTGAGCTGCTCCTCCTGCTCGACGATGATCTCCTGCTCGACTTCCTGCGGGCTGGCGCCAGGCCAGCGCGTTTCGATCGTGATCGCCGGCCGCTGCACTTCCGGCGTCAGCTGCATCGGCATGCGGTCGAGCGCAACGATGCCGAACAGCGCCACCAGCAGCACGCCGACGGAGACTTTCACAGGGCTGCGCACAAATGCGTCGATCAACGCCATCGTGACAGAGGGGTTAAGGGACTCGTGCTTCGCGCGGCGAGTTTTGTTTCTCCGCGCCAGGCGGAGTAATGACTTGCTGAATATTCACGTCGTATGGGGGCCGGAGCCGCTCGTTGCCCAGCACCACCACGAGCTCGCCGGGCCGCAGGCCGCCGATTACTTGAATCAAGTTGCCTTGGGCCTCTCCAAGCTGAACGGGCACTGGCCGGGCCTTGCCCTGCTTCGCATCGCGCGATGTGGTGTCCACGACATACACAATCGTTTGCGGCCCGCCCAGCACGAGCGCATCTTTCGAGACCAGCATCGCCATTTGCTTGGAGCCAATCGGTAGCATCACCCGGGCATACATGCCGGATTTCACCAGCGGCCCATCGTCGGAGAGCTTGTTCTTCACGCGCACTTTCACGGGGAACGTCCTGGCCTGCACGTCGGCTTGCGGAACGATCGCGGATACGACTCCCGAAAACGGCTCGCCTGGGATCGCCGGGACTTGCACGCTCACCGTCATCCCGGTCCGAACGTGCGGCACATATTGTTCCACAACCTGGGCGACAACCTCGACTTCGTCCACGGCGGCAACTTCCACCACCGGGTCGCCCTGCTTGAGCCACTGGCCGACCTCGGTATGCTCGGCCGTCACGTAACCGCTGAAGCGCGACACTACCGTGTGCTTGGCGAGCTGGTCTTTGAGCCGATTGACCGTGGCCTGCTGGACCGCAACTTGCGCGCTGGCTTGAGCGATTTGCTCCTTACGCGGCCCCGCCACGGCCAGCTCGTAAGCGGCCTTCGCGTCGAGGTAGGCTTGTTCGGCTTCGATGGCCAGCGCAATCATTTCATCGCGCTCTTCTTGCGTCATCGCCTGGCCCTGCCGAAACAAGTTCTCGGCCCGCGCTCGGCGCGCTTGCGCGTAGCGCACGCGAGCCTCCGCCGCCAGCATGCGGGCTTTCATCTGGGCAATTTCCTCGGGCCGCGTACCGTTTTCCAGTTCAGCAAGCTGCTGCTTGCGCAGCTCCAATTCCGCCTCCGCCGCCGCAACCTCCAGCTCGATCGTTTCGGTGAGCAATTGGGCGAGCATCTGGCCCTGCTCCACGCGATCGCCCTCGTTGAGCGGAAACTCGATCACGCGGCCGTCCACCGCGCTGCCCACCGTGGCTTTCATAAGTGGCATCACGGTGCCGACGAACGGCTGACTGGCCATGATCTCACGCTCGACGACAGGCGACACCGCCACGAGCGCCGGCGCAGCCCCCGGCGGAGGCCCCTGGCTTATCGCCGGCTGCGCGGCCGTGGTCGCTGCGAGCGCCGTTGCGATCAATAAATAAATGTAGCGGCCCGTCATTTTCATCACTGCGACCGTTGATTAGTTTGAATCTCGATCGATTGAGATCTGATTGGTCGCTATGCGCGACTCTCCGCCGCGTCCTCGCACTCGATACGTTCAGCGGTGTAATTCTTCAGATTCTGCTGCACGCGGCGAAGCAACGTCTTGAGCGCCGCCAATTCCCGTTCGCTGAAGCCCTCGATGGCCTGCTGCCGCACGCGCAATGCACACTCGACAATCTTCTGCCAGACTGGTTCGGCCGCTGGATTGGCGCGAATGATTTTCTTGCGGCGGTCGCCGGGGCAGTTGTGCCGCGTGATCCAGCCGTCGCGCTCCATGCGATCCAGAATGCCCACCAGCGTCGGTGGCTCCACCATCATTTTGGCTGCTAGCTCGGTCTGCGACAGATCGCCTTCCAGAGCGAGCCAACCTAGCACCATCGACTGCCGATAGGTGATTCCGTGCGGCGCCAGCTCGTCGCTGACCGCGCGATGATACGTATGCGTCGCGAGCGTGAGCCACGCGCCGATGCTTTCATCGAAGTCGTAGTGCAACATCATTCGCGACTGCGGGGTGGACAATAATTAGCGTGCTTATTATTTGGAGCATCGGCTGTTTAGGCAACCACCCTGGCGTCGCCCCACACCGGTGGATGTATCATTTTGACAACACTGTCGTCGCCAAGATGTCATTTTTCTGCATCATCGGGCTGCCGTGCACCGTTCGATTGGCAGCCTATGCCGCTTATTTCAGTTGTTCTTAAACGGCCGAAGAAAACGGCACGCCGGTTGCGGGTTGGATGCCTGGCGGATTACCGCCCCGGGGGGCGTTATGTCCAAGGTTCGCCGCGCCAGGTTGACGCGGCCATGGCTTTGGACGCTACTCGAATGAGACGGACAAAGTAGACGAGCACGGTCGAACGGAGGCGGCTGGCTGGTCGGGAGGCATGCAACCATGTCATTTTCAAATTTGGGCAAGCGATGGTCGCTTGTCGCACTATTGGCGTCGGTGCTAGTCGCCGGCGACGCGCTTGCGCAGCGCGGCGAACGCGGCCGCGGTGGCGGCGGGCGCGGCGGCGATGGCGGCGGCCGCTCGTCGTTCCGTGGCGGTGGCGGCGGTGGTGGCGAACGCGGCGGAGGCGGCCGATCATTTAGCAGAGGCGGCGGCTCAAGCCGGTCATTTAGCAGCTCGCCGCGAGGCGGCGGCGGCGGATCGAGCCGATCGTTCAGCGGTGCACAGCGCGGATCTAGCCGCTCGTTCAGCCCGCAGCGCAGCGGCGGCGATTCGAGCCGAGCCTTCCGAACCGCGCCGCGCGGCGGCGGGGAATCACGATCATTCAGCCGTGGTTCATCCGGCCGTTCCGCTGAGAGCATGATGCGCTCCGGCCGCAGCAGGCCGGATGTCAGCTCCTCTGCGCGACAGTCAGGGCGAAGCGCTCGGCCTTCGAGCGAAGGCGTCCGCCCTTCGACACGTGGTTCGTTTGACGCCGGTCAGTCCGCGCGGCGATCAATGGACTCGGCACGTCAACGTGGCATATCGCGCGATGGCGCCGTAAGCCGTCAGGCCCAAGGCCGAGGCTCTCGTTCGTTGGACGACGCGCGACGCAGTGCGCGTTCGCAGCCGAACATCGGCCGGCGTGAATATCAGGCGGCCCGGCCAACAGATGATCAAGTGCGCGATTTTCTGCGCATGCGTGATGGCGGCTCGCGACAAGCGCAAG
>DASXWB010000057.1:0-7770 GCA_036503915.1 Lacipirellulaceae bacterium
CCGCTCGCCGAGTTGTAAAGTCAGCCGATTTTGCACCAGCCATCGGCGAACACGATTCGGAATCCGATGCTGGGCGGCCCATATTGCGAGTGCTGTGTCGGACGCTTGGACAGCTCGAAGCTGCGGCAGGATGTGGCATCAACAGCCTCTTCGTTGATTTCCAAGATATTCGGCAATATCGGCTCGCGGCTCAGGCAGCTAGTCACCACGGCGCGAGTGTTTATCTCGCGACGCCGCGCATTCAAAAGCCAGGCGAATTGGGAATCTTTCATGCAATGTCCAAACACGGCGCCAGCGGATTTCTCGTGCGCAACCTGGCGGGCCTGGCGTTTTGCGCGGAGCGCCGAATACCGTTCGTATGCGATTTTTCGCTCAATGCGGCAAATCAATGGACGGTCGACTACCTGCGGTCTTGCGGCGCCGAACGCGTCACGATTTCCTACGACTTGAACCGCGATCAATTGCTGGATCTCGTCAGCGCGGTGCCCATCGGCTGGCTGGAAGTCGTCATCCATCAACACATGCCGATGTTTCACATGGAGCACTGCGTATTCTGCGCAGTCCTTTCTCCCGGCACGAATAAAACCAATTGCGGCCGGCCGTGCGACGTTCACTCCGTAAAGCTGCGTGACCGCGTCGGCATGGAACATGTGTTGCAGGCCGACGTCGGTTGCCGCAACACTCTATTCAACGCCGTACCGCAGAGTGCAGCCGAAGTCGTGCCAATGCTTCTTTCGAAGGGCGTGCGAGATGTTCGAATAGAGCTCTTATCGGAAACCGAAAAGGAGGCTCGCGCTGTAATTGGACTGTATCAACAACTTCTCGATGGCCGAATCGGCGGCAAGCAAGTTTGGCAGCGACTGCGGGCAGCAAATCGCGTTGGAGTCACGCGCGGAACACTCGAAGAGCGCCGCAACCCGCTGGCCATTCTGTAAAGCGCAGCCATTGAGATCCGAATTACAGCGAGAATCGGATGCGCGTTTGCGCAACGCATTCCAGGAAGCGATTCATCGGGAAGAGCCATGTGGAGACAGTGCCGGTGGATCAAAGAGTGGCTAGCGCGTTAGCGGCGGATGCGTCGCCTCCACTGGAGCTTATCGCGACGGCGGCCGCTGGAACTGAGGCCGTAGTCAAGCGCGAGCTGGCAGCGCTGGGTTACGAGGCGCGCACCGTGACGCCCGGACGGCTGTTGTTTCGCGGCGACCCGATCGCGATTTGCCGCGCAAACCTCTGGCTCCGCACGGGCGAGCGCGTGCTGATACACATGGGCAGTTTTCCGGCAACCGATTTCGGCGCCCTGTTCGACGGCACTGCGGCGCTAGCGTGGGAACAATGGGTGCCGAAAGACGCAGAGTTTCCGGTGCAAGGCCGCTCACATCGGTCGCAGCTTTCGAGCGTGCCGGCCTGTCAGCGGATTGTAAAACGCGCAGTCGTTAAACGGTTGCAAGAGGCGCACCGGGTGGAGCACTTGCCGGAGACCGGACCACGCTGTTCGATCGAAGTCAGTTTGCGCGACAATGTGGCAATGTTAACGCTCGATACCACGGGTGCGGGACTGCACAAGCGAGGCTACCGGCGTCTGGTGGGTGAAGCGCAGCTGCGCGAGACACTGGCGGCGGCACTGGTGCAGCTAAGTTTCTGGCGGCCGGGCCGAGTGCTTGCCGATCCATTCTGCGGCACGGGGACGATCCCGATTGAAGCGGCGCTTATTGGCCGCAATATCGCGCCGGGATTGAATCGAGAATTTGTCGCCCAAACGTGGCCCGCGCTCGATGACCGCAATTGGCAAATCGCACGGGAAGAAGCACGCGACCTGGCCCAACTGCCTCTAAGCGAACGGTTATTGGGTTACGACATCGAGCCCGAGGCGCTGGGCCTCGCTCGCTATCACGCAGAGCAGGCCGGGGTCGCCGCGGACATCCACTGGCAAGAGCGACCGTTTACCGAGCTGCGCGCCAAAGCCGAATACGGCTGTATTATCACGAACCCGCCCTACGGGGAACGAATGGGCACAGACCCGGAGATAGAACAGCTTTACAAAACGTTTCCTCTCGTGCTACGACGATTGCCCACGTGGTCGCACTACATTCTCTCCGCACGGCCCGACCTTGAGGCACTGGTCGGGCAGCAGGCAGATCGTCGTCGCAAGCTCTACAATGGGCCGATCGAATGCACGTACTATCAATTCCATGGACCGCGGCCGCCCCGACCCGGCACGCTGACGTTGGAGACGGGCGCGGCGACGCGCGATGAGCAGCACGAGTCATCTATTGACCACCCGCACTCCGCGCCATCGAGTGCTGAGCCGGCCCCGATACAGACGTCACCGCTGCGCGAGCGCGAGGCCGGTCCCGCGT
Organism: Lacipirellulaceae bacterium; assembly: GCA_036503915.1. Classification (GTDB taxonomy): domain Bacteria; phylum Planctomycetota; class Planctomycetia; order Pirellulales; family Lacipirellulaceae; genus JABDGM01. The sequence continues at coordinate 2,358 of DASXWB010000057.1, forward strand.
TTGGCGGCCTGCTCGAGGAGTCGAAACGTCAGGCAGAAGAGTTTGGCAATCGGTTGCGTAAGCGGGCGCGCCATTTACGCCGTTGGCCCACGAGGCGTGGCATTACCTGTTACCGCCTCTATGAGCGCGATGTGCCAGAGGTGCCGCTCGTAGTCGACCGTTATGAAGACGCGTTGCATATTGCGGAGTTTGCCCGGCCGCATGGCCGCTCTCCGGCACAACACGCCGATTGGCTTGATCTGATGGCCCGCACGGCCGGCGACGTGCTGGACGTGCCCCTCAAGCGAGTCTTTCTGAAGCATCGCGATCGGCAACGCGGGACCGCGCAGTACCAGCGTATCGACGAGCGACATGCGGAGTTCGTCGTGCAGGAGGGGGGATTGAAATTCCTGGTAAATCTTTCGGATTATGTCGATACCGGGCTGTTCCTCGACCATCGAATCACGCGACAAATGGTTCGCGAAGCGGCTGCGGACAAACGATTTCTCAATCTGTTCGGATACACTGCGTCCTTTACGGCATATGCCGCGGCGGGCGGGGCGACAACGACTACGACGGTCGACAAGTCGGCCACGTACATCGATTGGGCGCGTAAGAATCTTGAGCTCAACGGCTTCGTCGCCCCACAGCATCACGTTGTGCGCAGCGACATCCAAGCATTTGTCGCCGGCCGTTCGCCGGGCGCTCAATGGGATCTCGCCGTTGTCGACCCGCCGACGTTTTCCAACACCAAAGGGATCGACGAAACCTGGGACGTACAGCGCGACCACGCCAGGCTGCTGCGGCGGCTGGCGGCTCACATAACCCCCAGCGGCGTCGTGTATTTCAGCAGCAACTTCCGGAGGTTCAAGCTCGATGAGGCCGCGCTCAGCGACTACGCAATCCGCGACATCACACGGCAAACGATCCCGGAGGACTTTCGCAACCAACGGATTCACAAGTGTTGGAAACTTGTACGGCGGTAACAACGGTTTTCTGGTCCGCCGGCATTTCAAGTCCTCCCCATCGCCGATACGAGGCCAACCGTCGTTCGAGGCCCTTCCGTTGGGCGCGTGCGCGGGTGCCGTCGCGCTTTTCCGCGACACTTTCGCGTACAATATTCTGGAAGGCCGTCTCGGTCGTATTCGCCATGCTGGCCGAAAGTTTTCCGAAAAAGGCCAGTGTTCGTGTGCCAACGACTCGCTATCAGCGACGGTGGATGGAAATTCGTAGCACGGAATCGCTGCAGTTCATCCCTCAGGTAACACCAGGAGGCAGGCATGTTCCAAGGCTTCGGCCGGCACTATATTCGCGATATCGTATATGCGGCGAACGACGGAATGGTTACCACATTCGCGGTCGTGGCGAGCGTGCGTGGAGCCGACTTGCCCGGTGTCATCGTTCTCGCGCTTGGATTTGCGAACCTGGCGGCCGACGGGCTTTCAACGGGTCTTGGAAATTATCTGGGCATCAAGTCGGAGCGCGCGACAGAATTGCAGGATCGCTACAATGAGTGGTCCGAGACGATGCACGCAGCAAAGCATGGGGCCGTCACATGGGCTGCGTTTGTCGTGGCAGGATTGTTTCCAGTGTTGCCCTTCTTCTGGAGAATGTCGCCCAACAGCACGTTCAATCTGTCGGTAATTCTCACCGGTGTAATGATGTTTACCGTCGGCTCCGCACGAACGTTCGTCACCAAGCGATCGGCGCGGCGCGGTGGACTGGAAATGCCTATCGTCGGAGCACTGGCGGGCGCCGCGGCCTTCCTGGCCCGGATGGGCCGTTGAGACTGTCGTTGACAGTACCTAACGCGATGCACTTGAAGTTCAACCCGGTCATTTCTAATTGAAAGGGAACCCATGCCAAAGTTAACCGTGGATGGTGTCGGCGCATTTGAAGTGCCGACAGGCAAGCGACTCGTGCTCGCCTTGGAGCAAGATGCCGGCATTGATCAGCTGCATGCTTGCGGCGGGAATGCTCGCTGCACGACCTGCCGCGTGGAATTCGTGCAAGGTGAGCCGTCGCGCATGACAATCGCCGAGCGCGACATCCTGAAAGCTCGCGGCTTAACCGGAGTGCGGTTAAGTTGTCAGATTCTCTGTGACCATGACATGACTGTTCGTGCGATAAGCCGGTTGGCCGGCAGCGGACGAAAGGATGCTGGCGCGCAGCCGGCTGCGGACATCACGCCGCCGCCCGTGTGGATTGAACTTGAAGCAGCTGATGAATAATTTGCAAGTAAATTAGTGGAAAAAGTAGCTGGATTGACTCCTCAATTCGCAACCACTACATGCCTTGTAAAGTGAGGTATGCCAATCGCTCCTGAAGGTCCGGTGACGGCGATTGCACGACGGCACGGGTACAAGTGATGAGCACATTCACGATCGATGTTTCGCCGCCGGCATATCAGCAATCCTCCGATGAAGCGATTGCCGCGCTAAACACTGACCGGAAACAGGGTCTCAGCGACTCTGAGGCGAAATCCCGACTCAAACGCCACGGCCGCAATGAGCTGATGGCAGAAGCGCCCGTGCCGGCGTGGCGGAAGTTTCTTGCGCAATTCTCGGACGCGCTGGTCATCCTGCTGCTGATCGCCACGGTTATCTCCGCCACTTTATGGTTGTTTGAGCGTGAGTCGGCCTTGCCGTATGAGGCGATTGCGATCTTCAGTGTCGTGTTGCTCAACGCCATCCTCGGCTACATCCAACAATCCCGGGCCGAGGCGGCCGTCGCCGCTCTGCACGCCATGTCGGCCGACGAAGCTGCGGTGATCCGGAGCGGCGAGCAACGACGGATTCCGTCCGCCGAAATTGTTCCCGGCGATCTACTTCTAGTCGAAGAGGGAGACACGATCCCGGCGGATGCACGATTAATCCAATCAGTCGCCCTGCAAACTGCTGAAGCCGCTTTGACGGGCGAAAGCCTGCCGGTCTCAAAGGATATTTCCCCGATCAGCGACGTAGTTGGCCTTGGTGATCGCCACAATATGCTCTTTAGCGGTACCACGGCGACGTATGGTCGCGGTAAGGCGGTCGTCACCGCGACTGGCATGCAAACGGAGATGGGGCACATCGCGCGCATGTTGAAAGACGCTCCTGACGAGACCACACCACTGCAAAAGGAGTTGGATCGTGTCGGCAAAATGCTGGGAGCCGTTGTCGTTGTGATTGCCGTCGTGATGATCGGTACGATCATCGCGGTCGAAGATATTCGCGGCTTCTCGGCTTATTTTGATGTGCTGATTCTAGGAGTCGCTTTAGCCGTTGCAGCCGTCCCCGAAGGATTGCCAGCGGTGGTAACCGCCGTACTGGCAATCGGGGTACAGCGAATGGCAAAACGCAAAGCGATCGTGCGTCATCTCGCGGCCGTCGAGACTCTGGGATCCGCCAATGTAATTGCGTCGGACAAAACAGGCACGCTGACAAAAAATGAAATGACGGTCCGCGCGGTCGTGACTGCGAGCGGTGCCGTCCGTTTTGCCGGCACGGGCTATGAACCAACTGGCGAGATTGTTCCTGCGGACGGCGCAACGCTGGATGGCCCGCTGCAGATCGAGCTGTCGCGCGCACTCACGGTCGGCGATCTTGCCAATAACGCAGTACTTGATCAACAAGGTGGCCGGTGGACGATCCAGGGCGATCCTACCGAAGGGGCTCTCATCGTGGCTGCCCGCAAAGCGGGATTGGATACCGTATCGCTTGATGCAAGATTGAAACGAGTTGCGGAAGTCCCGTTTTCATCCGAACGCAAGCTGATGAGTACCGTCCATGAGGACCACGACCACCAGGACCGGTTGTTGCTTTTCACCAAGGGGGCGCCAGACGTTCTGCTTGCCCGCTGCACACACGAGTTCATCGGCGCAACGCCACGGCCATTAACGGACGAGCGCCGCGCAGAGATTCTTGAGGCCAACGAACAGCTTGCCGGCGAGGCTTTGCGAACCCTGGGTGTCGCCGCCCGCGAACTAGCCGTTGATGCACTCCAGCAGGACGAGGTAACTGAAGAACTCGAGCACGAGCTCGTATTTTTGGGTTTGATCGGCATGATCGATCCGCCGCGTGAGGAGGCCAAACAGGCCGTCGCCCGCGCCAAGGCAGCGGGCATTCGTCCCGTCATGATTACCGGCGATCATCCCAAAACGGCGGCCGTAATCGCCAATGAGTTAGGCATCGCCACGAACGGCCAGACCCTGACTGGCTCCGAACTACAAAAGTTATCGGACGAGGCCGTCGATAATGCCGTGCGACATGTTTCCGTCTACGCACGCGTTAATCCGGAACATAAGCTGCGAATCGTTGGCGCGCTACAACGTGGTGGCGCCACCGTGGCCATGACGGGCGACGGCGTGAACGACGCACCGGCGCTCAAAACCGCCGATATCGGCGTGGCCATGGGAATCACCGGCACCGACGTTTCGAAGGGGGCGGCCGATATTGTGCTCACGGATGATAACTTTGCAACGATCGTTGCCGCCGTTGAAGAGGGACGCGCTGTCTTCGATAACATCCGCAAGTTTCTGCGATACTTGCTGTCGTCCAATATTGGTGAAGTGCTAACCATGTTTTTCGGCGTATTGCTGGCGAAGAAAATCGGCCTGCAGGCAACGGCCGATGGCGTTGTTCTGCCACTTTTAGCCACTCAGGTTCTATGGATCAATCTGATGACGGACGGGGCACCGGCGCTTGCGCTGGGCGTGGACCCCGCGAACGAGCACCTTATGAGCAGGCCGCCGCGCCCACCCCACGAAGGCGTCATTACGCGTCAAATGTGGATCGGCATAATTATTGTTGGAGCGATTATGGCCGTCGGGACCTTGCTAGTGCTCGACGCGTCGCTGCCGGGCGGATTCATCGCCGGCAATCACACAATGCGATACGCCCAGACGATGGCCTTTACAACACTCATGATGTTTCAACTCTTCAATGCTTTTAACGCTCGTTCGGATGAACTAAGCGCTTTCCACGGAATCTTTCAAAACAAATGGCTGTGGGCGGCCGTTGGTTTGTCGCTGCTACTTCAATTCGCTGTCATCTACACGCCGTTTTTGCAGAAAGCCTTTTCCACGACGTCGCTAAGTATTCGTGACTGGCTTACCTGCGCCGCCGTCTCGAGCACCGTTCTCTGGCTGCGCGAAATGACCAAGTTCGTCAGGAGAGCCGCTTCAAAACGAATGATCGCCGGTTGATGCCGTCTATAGCTCGGACATGGCCGACAGTTAGCGCGATTTCAACAAAACTCCTGAACACGTTCACGACGCTGTTGATGGAGAGCTACCCTGAAACGACGGCGAGGGTCGGTAACGTCCTAGTTTATGCGCACAATTGAGAAGGGCAGCCCCTGTCTGGTAGAAGTTTTGTGTTGATGAGCAGAATCACTACCAGGACAAGGAGACTGCCGGATGGCCAGTGTAACAGGGAGTGTGATTCGGGTCGAC
>DASXWB010000058.1:0-12561 GCA_036503915.1 Lacipirellulaceae bacterium
GTGCCGCTCAATTGGCTGGTGTTCCACACCCTGGGCCGGGTCGAATGGGCCTGGATCGCCGCGCCGGTAATCGCCATCGCCGGCACGTTTGGCGTCGTGCATCAGGCGCAGCTCGACATCGGCTTCGTGCGGGCCCAAACCGAGATCGGCCTGTTGGAGCAGCAGCCCGAGCATCCGCGGGCCCATCTTTCGCGATACACGGCGCTGTACACCTCGCTCTCGACAACATACGACCTTGCGTTCGCGAACATGACCACGCTGGCCGCCCCGTTTCCCGCCGAGGAAACTTTTAGCATGCTTCGCGGCCAGGGACTTCAAAATGTCGACTTCCGGCGATACGACGACGTGCGTCTGGCCGGCCTCCCAATCTCCTCGAACTCCACCGGCATGGTGCACAGCGAGCAAATACTGACGCTGGACGGGCCGATCCGACTCGGCAAATCGACTGCTCGCGACAGCGAACAAATTGAAAACAGAACCAGGCTCACGCTCGACAGCGTGTGCGTCGTGCGCCGGCCGGTCCCGGACGACGGCGTGACTGCGGGCGCTCGCCTTTACGGAAAATGGATTGGCACGATGTCGCCCGGCCAATCGACGCCGATTTCGTGGCTGCCTATCAACATAGACGATAAAATCGTTCCTTTTGCCGCCGAGCGCAGGGCCGAACAGCAAACCCGCGGCGGCGATCGGCTCAACCTGGAGCCGATGTTTCGCCTGGCACTGGCCGCTCAATACATGGAGCCGGGCGAAACGCGACTTGTGGCGCGCGTCGACGAAATTTTGCCGGGCCAGGAGATCACCCCCGCCGCCTCGCAGGTCAACGGCACGACGCTTATCGTCGCCCACCTGGCCTATGCTCCGCTACCGCCCCCACGGCCGGACGAAAATACCAGGCAGGATGTAAAGGCCGCGGAGGAAGAATTAGAAGAATCAGAGGACGAGGAACCGGTTGAGTTCTAATAGGTGTCAAGTGTCAGGTGACGGGTCTCAGTTTGATTTCGGACACCTGACACCTGACACCCGACACCTGACACCTAAATATGATCGAGCTTCGAAACTTCACCAAGATCTACGGCGAATTCGTCGCCGTGTCGAACTTGAATCTCAAGATCGGCGCGGGTGAGATGTTCGGCTTCATCGGCCCCAATGGCGCCGGCAAGAGCACGACAATTCGCTTCCTTGCCACGCTGCTGCGCGCCACCGCTGGCGAAGGCGTCGTCAACGGGCACAGCGTCACCAAAGATCCTATCGGCGTGCGCAAGAGCGTCGGCTACATGCCCGACAACTTCGGCGTCTACGACGGCATGAAAGTGTGGGAGTTCTTGGATTTCTTTGCCGTCGCCTACCAGATTCCTCGGAGCCGCCGCAAAGGTGTCATCGGCGACGTGCTGGAGCTGCTCGATCTGACGCACAAGCGAGATGACTTCGTTAATGGCCTCTCGCGCGGAATGAAACAGCGGTTATGCCTGGCGAAAACGCTGGTGCACGACCCGCCTGTGCTGATCCTCGATGAACCGGCGAGCGGCCTCGACCCCCGCGCGCGGCTTGAAGTCAAGGCGCTGCTCAAAGAGCTGCGCGCGATGGGCAAGACGATCCTCATCTCCAGCCACATCCTTACGGAGCTGGCCGACTGCTGCACGAGCATCGGCATCATCGAGCGCGGCCAATTGCTGCTGCACGGCCCGATTGAAACGGTCTACCGCCAGATCCAGCGCAACCGGCACATCGAGGTGCGCTTCGCCGGCAGCCCGGAGTCCGGCGTAAGCCTCATCCGCAGCGACCCCAAGGTTCGCGACGTCCACATGAACGCCCGCAGCTGCACGCTGGAGCTGGAAGGCGAAGAGCCGGATGTCCAGCGCCTCTTGCGCCAACTGGTGGCCGCCGACTGCGGCCTGGTGTCCTTCGCCGAAAAGGAGCCCACGCTTGAAGACGTGTTCATGATGGTCACCAAGGGGCTGGTAACGTGAGAATCAGCCTTTATCGCCGTACCTGTTTAAAAAATCCCTCACGCGATTTGTTAACTGCGGAGCGACATTTGGAGCGATCAGTCCCAACATAAAGAACGCAACGATGATCGCGGCAAATATCGTGAAGTGAAGATGCTCCATCACTGTGTAGAATTCGCCATGAATCTTGATATGACCGGCGGCTGCCGGATTCCGCGCGTCAAGCCAATTGTGGTACTGTTGGAGAAGCTCGTCGGGATATGGTAACAAACGCGGATAGAACGCGTCGTAGTACAACCATCGCTGGTGAGCCCATACTAAGTAGCACGTCAATGCCCAAATGAGCACAAGAAGCATCCAAGCAGAATAGCGCACGATTCGAATGCTCATGATTGAACAAGTCAAATGAGCACAAATGGTGCCAAACGCAAAAGCGATCAAGCCACCTGGCAAAGTGATTAGCGCCGCTGCTACACGAAATCGAAGTGAGTCCGGATGGTAAGCCAGCGAGGGCGGCAAAAACGTACAGCCCAACGCGACCAGTGCCACGATAATCAATAGCGGCCGCAGACCGAATCTTAAAGGCTCAGCAGTTTTAACCGGCCGCGACATAGCCCGCTTCAGCATGCCCGATTACACCGGGCAATGCACTTCAACGTGATCGACTTTAAAACCAGCGCGTTCAACATTTGCGGCGGCTGAATTGATTGCATGCTCCAACGACACTGCTTCACGCGAAAAGCACACAAACACTTCGCCATCACGGCTGACAATCGTTCCGTCGTCGCAACCGGCCGCAAACAGCGCGTCCCCTTGATCATCGCTCACGTCGGAAACACCGGCTAACACAAGCTTGAAGTCGTACGATTTCATCGATCACAGTCACGACGTCGGATTAATGTGCGGACAATCGTCGATTTGCTCACGGATATGTCGTGCATGAATCTCCGGAACCCGCGGTGTTGAATAAACTCGAACGATGCAGCCACCTCGGCGTTCTGCCGGGCAATATAGTTTACCCCAAATGTGCGCTTGACCGCCGGATTTCACCACCCGCCAGCCATGTTCTTCCGCGTACTTGATTGCGTCGCGGATGTGCTTATTCGGGTGCTTCGCCATCGGCAAAACCACGGGCTGCTTGGTTCGCCGCTCTATTCTACAAGGCTATGACCATACGGAAAGCGGCTTTAACTTAACAGCAGCGGCGCCTCGTCATCACCGCCCTTCTGTTCCCATTGGCGGCGCACTTCGCCCAGGCCGTACACGCAGAGCTCGTATTGCTCGCTGAGCTGCTTCAAGACGTCGCTGGGCTCCGCTTCGCGCTCCACCGGAATGGTGCTGGCGATCCAATAAGCACGCTTGCCTTGCTGCTGATAGTCGATGAGCGCATCCTTGCTGCCGCGGCGCATGCTCTCCACGACTTCCGGGTACACGCCGGTCCAGAACAGCGTAAAATCGCCGATGTGCCGATGCACCTGCCGCCGCGCCGGCCCTTCGCGCATCTGGGCCTCGGCCAGCATGTCGGCCACCTGAACCAGCCGCTGTCCGCGCACCGATCGCAGCCGGTACAGCTCGTCCGACCGCACGAAGCGCACCAGTAGCTCCGCGATGTAATCCACCAGCGCCGGGTTGGCCACGCCGAGCCGCGCTTCAAACGCGTACTCCGTCAGCCCGGAAAAGAACCGCCGAATCGCCGATGTGCGACTTTCCTGATGCATACGTTAACGCGGCGACCAGCCCGACTCCGAAAATGTGGTCTCCCTCTGAATTTTACCTTGACATTTGAAGGAGGGTCAAATTTTTGGCGGCGCCTATTATGCCTCGGTTAACCGCCGCGCTGATAATGAACAAGGGCGCCCAACGGAAGCCCGTTTTATTCGGCGCAAAGCAATAAACCTGGCTCATCGCTACGCAGACATCAAATAATATCGGTCGGCGCGGTTGTACGGGAGAAAGGAAAATGCCGGCAGTACCACCATCGGATGATGTGCCCTCTCGCTGCTTCACAGCTAAGCCGTACGCGCTGTGGGACGTCTGCATGCAACTCAAACCTTGGCGGCCGGCAAAATAACGTTCATTAGCGACTCGCGGATTTCGGCCAGTCGCGCTTCGCCCCGCGGCTTCTGGCCATCGCGCTCCGTGACGTAGAACACGTCCACGACTTGATCCAGATACGTGCCGATCTTCGAAAATTGAATCACCAATCCCAAATCGTGCAGCGCCCGTGCAAGACGGTAGAGCAATCCGCGCCGATCTATCGTAATCACTTCCACGACCGCGCACTCGTCGGACAGTTCGTTGTCGATCCGCACCGCGTTGGGCAGGTCGCTGAGCACGGCCCCGGCTTCCTTCTGTTCGCGGCCGAGAATTTTTGGAAACGTCGGCGGCTCATCCGAGTCGATCGAAGCCACCAAGGCCCGGTTCACCGCGGCCAGCCGCTCGGCCGACGGCTCTCCCGGCGTCTCGGGCTCGCAGGCTACGTAGCGCAACAACAGTAACTCGTCGGACAGTGTAATGGTGTCGGCCGCCAAGATTTGCATGCGATTGCTTGTCAGCGCACCGGCCATGCTGGAGAAAATTGCCCGGCCGACACCCTGATCAATGCCCGCGACAAACTCGATCGTATCCGTCTCGGGCAAGTAGTTAGCCCAAGCGGTTCCGGCACGCGGCTCGAGGCTGCGGAGCCGCCGGAGCGTGTCTACCAGCATGGCGGCCGGCCGCTTCGCGACAAAGGTTTCTGGCAGCTCCGCCAGATGCTGCTCGAACCACGGATCGGCGCGCTCCGCCGCGTTGAGCAATCGCCGCGCGGCTTCCCGCTCATTCTCCGTCTTACCATCGTCCGCGGCCCCACTTTTTGCAGCCAGCTGCTTCGACGCGCGAATGTACAACTCGGATATTACTTCCGCCTTCCAGCTACTGAGCACGTCGGGTCCAACGCCCGCCAGATCGGCGCACGTCACGAGATACAGCAAGTCCAATCGCTCCTGCGAACCAACTTCCTCGGAGAATCGATTCACCAGCTGCGTCTGCGATGTGTCGTACTTCAACCCAAAATGCGACATAAACAAGTGACGATGCACGAGGAACTCAAGAGTCTTTGCTTGCTCCGGCGGCAGCGCAAACCGCCGGGCCGTTTCTTGTGCAATCCGCCGGCCAACCTCGCTGTGGTCTTCCTCATAACCTTTGCCCAGGTCGTGCAGCAAGAGGGCCAAGTGAAGCGTCGTCTTATCCGCCAGCCGCCGGTACACTTCCCCCAAAAGGTCCTGCCGCTCGGCAAAATGCGTGGCCTCCTCCACCGTGCGAATGCAATGCTCATCGACCGTGTATTTGTGATACTGGTTGAACTGCAAGAGACTGCGGGCATGCGAAAACGCAGGGATGATTTTCTCGAGCACGCCCAGTTCATGCAGCCGGCGCAGCAACTCGCCCAGGCGAAGCGGGTTGGCCAGCAGCTCAAGAAACCTCTGATTCACGGCAGGCTTCGGCGCACTCGAATACTTTGGCGCCGTGCGATAGATAAAGTGCCACGTATCCTGCGAAATGCGTTTCCCTTCGCGGCGCGCCAGTCCGGCGAGCTTGAGCACTTCTTCGCGATGCTGCTCTAGCCGAGCCAAGGCGCGCGACGTGGCATTGATCTCGTGACGCCCGATCTGATAATCGTTTTCGATCTTGCGGCCGAACATCGGCTCCAGCACGCGGCTCACGCGAGAGGCCGGCTGCATGAGCTCACTCAACCGGTGCGCCAGCCGCCAGACGTGGGCCGTATGATGGAAGTAATCTCGCATGAACTGCTCGACCGGCCTCAGCCCTTTGCGCCCGTGATACTTCAGCGCTTCGGCCACGCGAAGCTGCTCGGCCCGGCTCAGCGCGTCGCACGTTTCATTAGCGTGAAAGTGCATCTCATTGCGCACGCGCAGCAAAAAACTCTGGGCGGACATCAGCCGGCGATGATCGAACTTCGAGAGCAATCCCATGTCGTGCAGCCGGTCCGGGTCCGCCACGCCGCTTTTGAGGTACCACAGCCAGCGCAATAGATGGACGTCGCGCAGCCCGCCGCGCGAACGCTTCACATTCGGCTCCAGCAGATAGACGGTCTCGCCAAATTCGAGCCGCTCCTTGCGCCGCTCGGCGATGAATGCCCGCGCCAAGGCAGACGTGCGCCGTTCGACCATGGCCTTCATCAGCTCGCTGTACCGCTCGTAAACCGCGCCGCTTCCCACCAGTCGCCGAGATTCCAGGAGCGAGGTGCCCACCTGCGCGTCGGTGCGAGCTTGTTGAACAGCCTCGGCCGGCGTGCGCAGGCTGTGGCCCAAGTGCTGGTACACATCGCAAATGTCCTGCGTAAGCCGGGCGGCGAGCTGGCAGATTGGCGCATCGCGCTTCCCTTCGTACAGGATCATCAAATCGACGTCGGAAAACGGCGCCTGCTGCCGCCGCCCATAGCCGCCGTGAGCCACAAGCGCCACGCGCTCGCGCATCTGCCGCGCATCGGCCTCCGAAAGCTCCCCCAGGTACGCGTCGTAGAGCCGCATGATCGCGGCATCTACGAGCGAAGTGTACCGCGCGCAAACCCGCGCACCTTCCAACCCCCGGTCATGTTGCTCGCGCAGTTGCTGCCGGCCCTCGGCCAATTGGCGGCGGGTCTCTAACACGATTGGACGTAAGCGTGTTGCGGTGCACATATGAAAATATATAGCCCGACCATCCTGGTCGGGCGAGGCGAGTACATAGCCCAACCATCTTGGTCGGGTAGAAATGCTGAATTCGGCTTGGCACAGCGCATTCTGCCGGCCCAAGATGGGCCGGCTATGTATTCTTATAGCGCATCGGACCCCGTTTCACCGGTGCGGATGCGCACGACTTCGCTCAGATCGGAAACGAAAATCTTGCCGTCGCCGATCTGACCCGTGTGGGCCGCCTTGACGATCGTCTCCAAAGCCGTCTGCAGCTTGGCGTCGTCGACCACCACCTCCACTTTCACTTTGGGCACGAAATCGATCGTGTATTCCGTTCCGCGATACATCTCCGTGTGGCCCTTCTGCCGCCCAAAGCCGCGCACCTCGCTGATCGTCATTCCCGAGATGCCCTTTTCCGTCAGCGAGTTCTTGACGTCTTCCAATTTGAAATGGCGAATAATCGCTTCAATCTTTTTCATATCGCTGAGTCCCTTGGATTGTGGCCACGTTCGTCCACTCTCTGCTCCCCACTCCTTACTCCCTGCTCGCCACTCTCTGCTTCCTGCTCTTTGCTCCACGCGACATCGGCCACGCGGTTTGCCTGGTTCGCCGCCCGTGCCAGCACAAACAACAGGTCGCTCAACCGGTTGACAAAACCCAGCACTTCGGGCCGCACCGGTTGGGCAGCTGCAAGTGCGACAAGCCGCCGCTCGGCCCGCCGGCAAATGCAGCGCGCCAAATGAAGCGCCGCCGCCGCCGGGCAGCCGCCCGGCAAAATAAACACTTTCAGCGGCGTGAGCTGCGCTTCGTAGCGATCAATCTCGGCCTCCAAAAAACCCACATGTGCATCACTGATCCGGCAAGCCGCGACCTCGCTGCGCGGTGTGCCCGCCCCGACCCCGGCTCGTGGCATCGCGATCTCGGCCCCCAACTCAAACAGCGAGTGCTGCAGCCGCCCCAACAGCTCATCCAGCCCGGCGGGCGCCGTTCCACCCCGTGCCAGCTCCATGCGCACCACGCCAATCGCCGCGTTGATTTCATCGATTGTACCGATCGTTTCGATTCGCACATCATCCTTGCGTACTCTGCCGCCAGCGAAAAGCGCCGTCTCACCAGAGTCGCCGGTGCGCGTGTAGATCTTGGGCATCGTTAGCTGCGCTTTTAGTTCCCGGCCGCTGAAGCGGCCTCGTCCGCGAGCGCCAAGTGGCGTTATCCCTGGTTGCAATTTAACGCCTTACAGAGGAAAATGACAGATAACCACCCGTGGAGATTCGCGATGAAACGCTTTGCTTTTCTCACGTCACTCATGACGCTTATTCTCGTCGGCGTCGTTTCGCTCAGCTACGCAGACCAGAATGCGGTCGATTTGTCCGCCCAGATCTTGCAGGAATCGGACGACGAGAAGAAAGAAGAACCAAACGAGGCCGAGGCGGAGAAGAAAGAGGAGTCGACCTCTTCTGATGACAAGCCTGCCGAGGAAAAAGCCGAAGCGGCAACCGAGGAAAAGAAAGACGAAAAAGCCGCCGAAACGGCTTCCGCAGAAAAAGAGGCCGCCAAAACTGATGAAAAAGCCGCCGCCAAGCCCGAGGCCAAGAAACGCAAGACCCACAAGGTAGAGCCCAAGCGGCTCAAAGTCGAAGTGGCCCTTGACGGCGTCTTCGTTGCCAGCGAGATGACCGAAGTGCCGCTGCGTCCCGAAGCCTGGACCGATTACGAGATCGAAGAAGTCGTCGAACATGGCAAAAAAGTTCGCGAAGGCGAGACGCTCATCAAGTTCGACGATGAGAAGCTCGAAGAAGCCATCGACGACCTGGAGCTCGAGCAGCGGCTCAACGAGCTGGCCATCCGAAAATCGGAAGACGAGCTGCCGCGGATGGAGAAGACGCTCAAGATGAACCACGAGCTGGCCGAGCGCTCCAACCGCCAGGCGCAGGAAGACTTCGAACGGTATCAAGAGATCGAGCGCCCGCAGACCGTCAAGTCGGCCGAGTTCATGGTGAAGTACTACAACTTTTCGCTCGACTATGAGAAAGACGAACTGGAGCAACTTGAAAAAATGTACGAGGCGGATGACCTCACCGAAGAAACCGAGGAAATCGTCCTCAAGCGGCAGCGCAACAGCGTCGAATTCGCCGAGTACAGTCTGGAGAACGCCAAGCTCAACCGTGACGAGACGCTCAACGTCCGACTTCCGCGCTACGACATTGAGATCCGCGAATCGCTGGAGCGGGCTGAAATGGCGCTGGCCCGTGCCAAACTGGCTTTGTCAGTCGATTTGAACCAGGCCCGTTACGAGCTGGAGCAGCGCAAAGAGGCTCGCACCAAGTCGCTCGACCGGCACGCCAAGCTGCTCGAAGACCGCGGCCTGATGGAAATCAAATCGCCGGCTGAAGGCATCGTGTTCTATGGGCAGTGCGTCAACGGCCGCTGGTCCGAGACGCCCTCGCTGATCACCAAGTACAAGCCGCACAGCAACGTCTCGCCCGGCTCGATCCTGATGACGATCGTCAAGGAACGGCCAATTTTCATCACGGCATCGCTTGATGAAGGCAAGCGGCCTGAAGTTGAGGATGGACAGAAAGCGAGCATCGCCCTCCCGGCCGAGGGCGCCGACCGGCTCGACGCCAAGGTGAAGTCGATCTCTCCAATCCCGGTCAGTCAGGGCAAGTTTGAAATTGAGTTCGAACTGGATCAGGAGGAAATTCCCGACTGGGTCGTTGCCGGCATGAGCTGCAAGATCGAGGTCAAGTCGTACGACAAGAAGGACGCGATCACGGTGCCCAAGGCCGCCGTCCAGGACGATGAGGATGACGTCAATAAGAAGTATGTCTGGCTCATCACGGATCCAGAAGACGAAGACGCCAAGCCGGAGCGCCGCGATGTGACGCTCGGCAGGCGCAGCGGCGACGACATTGAAATCGTCAAAGGCCTGAAAGCGGGCGACGTCGTCTCGCTAGAAGATGAATCAAAGAAAACCGAGGAAGAAGAAAAAAAGGAATAGCTTCGCATAAAGCCGCTTGTGTGCCATGCCCACGGCTCTGCGTGGGCATGTGATTCCACCAGAATGGCCACTCAAAGCAGTGGCCATGGCACCCTTTGCAACTCATGGTTCCGCAGCAGGAAAAGGAAACGGGCCAATCATGGTGCTCTCTCGAAGGATGGTTCGAGCGCTTTCGCCGCGCAATTGGATCGGCCTTATGCTCTGGGTTGTGATTGCAGGCCCTGCCTTCGCCGCAACGAAAGCGGATGACGGCGCGCCTTCCGGCGCCGCCTCGACCGCCATTGCTAAAATCTCCCCACTGGCCACCACCGGCCCTAAGCCAGGCAAAATCACGCCGCCGTCGCCCGAGCAAATCGACGCCGCCATCCACCGCGGCATCAAGTTCCTGCTCGACGACCAGCGCCCCGATGGCTCCTGGGGCAGCGCCGAGAAGACGAAAGGCCTTAACATCTACGCGCCGCCCCCCGGCGCGCACGACGCCTTCCACACGGCCGTGACGGCGCTAGCGGTCATGGCGCTCGTCGAGGCCGAGCCGCGGCTTTCGGGCGAGGAGCGCGCCGCCGTGACTAAGGCCATCGATCGCGGCGCCGCCTGGCTGGATGAAAAGCTCGGCCGGCTGCGCCGCGCTACGCCTGATGCACTTTACAACGTCTGGGGGCATTCGTATTCGATCCAGGCGCTTGTGCGGTTGCACAAACGCGCCGAGGGTGACGCCCAGCGTCAGGCAAAGCTCGTCGAGCTGGCCGCCGCGCAGGCACAGATGCTCGAGCGCTACAGCTTCGTCGGCGGCGGCTGGTCGTATTATGATTTCACCGTCGGCAGCCAAATCCCGGGCGACGTCGGCTTCAGCTTCTGCACTGCCACCGCACTGATTGCCCTCAAGGAAGCGGAAGCAATTGGCATCGAGTTTCCCGAGCGGCTGACCAAAAAGGCAATTGCCTCGCTGCTCCGCCAGCAGAAGCCCGATTTCAGCTACGCCTACGGCGAATACTTGCGGCTCATTCCGATGCACGAAATCAACCGGCCGGGCGGAAGCTTGGGCCGCTCGCAGGCTTGCAACCTGGCGTTGCGGCTCTACGGCGATGAGCGCATCAGTGACGAAGTGATCAAGACCTGGTTGAATCGCCTCTACGCCCGCAACGGCTGGCTTAGCATCGGCCGCAAGCGGCCGGTGCCGCATGAGTCGTTCTTCGCCGTGGCCGGATACTTCTACTATTACGGCCACTGGCACGCCGCCCAGTGCATCGAGCTGCTGCCAAGCGACGAGCGGCCGTATTTCCAAGAGCATCTAGCGCACATCCTATTGCCGCTTCAGGAGCGCGACGGTAGCTGGTGGGATTATCCGTTCTATAACTACCACCAGCAGTATGGCACGGCGATGGCGATCATGTCGCTGCTCAAGTGCCAGAAGGCGGCCGATTATCCCAAGGCCGAACAAGACCCGGCACGCACAGTGGCGAAGTAAGCCCGCGTGGCACCCCCAGTAAGAGCGTGGTAAAGATCACGCCCTTCGCAAAGCCTCAGGGCGTGCCATCCTACGTAGGTCAGGCTTTCCAGCCTGACGCACTCTGTACCAAAAAATGTCAGCCCGCTAGAGGCTGTCCTAGTTGACGTTGCCGCGAAGCAACAGGTCATGCCACCGTAGTGCACACGTGGCGTCGCCGCCACGATGCACTAAAAGGCCTATTTTTCCGGGCCACTTTCTGCGGCATAGGCCACCTAAGTAAGGGTGGTATCGCCTATGCGAAACGCGCCGCTGCGGCGCGTTCAAAGAGCACGCCACGGGCCGACCAGCGGCTCTTGCCGTAACCTAGTCTTGAGCAGATAGCACTCCCCATCGGCGCTCGCCGCGTCGAAAGTCCCCGCTGTCCGAATAACAAAATCACACACGATCCAGACCGACGCGAGATGCTGCGATGGGGTTCCTCAAAAGCTTCTTTACGAACGTGTTTCCAGAACAAACTACAAGCCGTCCCGCTGGCGGCTTCCAAAAACTTTCCGAAGAGGAATTGGAAGCGCACCTCGGCGTTTCGCGCTATGGCGATTTCGAGCTCAGCGACGCCGTGCGGCCCTCCTACACGCTCGAAGTCGTGCCCAGCGCCGGCTTCCGCCACGATGTCTATCGCGACGATGACAACCGCACAAACGTCCCGGTTCTGATGGCGGCGGTCACCAAGCCGCGCATCATGGAAACTTTCGTCTCGCTCATCGAGCCCCTGGGCGAGGTGGTCGACGTCGTGCTCGAGACCAGCCACGGCAACCAGTCGCACGGCCACACCGATTTGTACCGCGAGCACATCGACGTGCCGATCCTGCAGAGCACGCTGTGGGACTTCGAAGACCTCCTGGTGAACGACGGCTGCACCGGTATCGCGGTGCTCAATCCGCACATCCCGCAAGAAATCCAGCTCGATGAGCACAAGCTGCTCATCGCATACGGCAAAGACCTGCGAGCCTACGAAAAGATTTTTACGGCGAGCCGGCTGCCCTGCCGCGAGAACATGCGCTTCATCACCGAAGCCGAGCACGTTCACTCGACGTGCGAGCGCTACGTCGAGCAGTTCGAAGAGTTGAAACTCCGGCTCGGCATGGATGGCTATCGCTGAGAGGGTTCAGGCTTCGGGGTTCAGGATTCAGCGTCAACGATTGAATCTAGCCGCGATGCTACGCATCGCCGGCTTTCTGCTAAATCGCGATGCCACGCATCGCCGGCTCCGCACCGCCCCCCTTCGTTTTTGCGTCAACGCACTACGCGATTGCGGTGCCCTGGCCGACGAACATTGCCGCTCGCGCCGCGAATGGTTAAACTTTTGTTGCGACTGGTCGAAGCTTCAAGTCGGGCGATTTCATGGGGTGCCAACCTCCAAACCGCTGGCGGCTTTTCGCGCTGCGCATTGCGGCGCTCCCTCTGACTCTGTTTGTCATTTCGCCGCTCCGC
>DASXWB010000059.1:0-3371 GCA_036503915.1 Lacipirellulaceae bacterium
ATGTCGCCGTAACAAGCTTGCCGTTTACCAGCGCGTTTCGCGGTCATCAGCGCGAGCCCTCGCCCAGCTTACCGCTTCACCGTTCGATCCCCCAAATGGACGGCGACACAAGTTCAATGCTGTTGCCCGCCGGATCGCGGATGTACAGCGACGTGCCGCCTTGCGGCCAATGAACTTCGGATTCGATTTCCACGCCGCACTGCGACAGATGCGCCCGCCATGCCGGAATGTCCGATTCACCGACAGCGAAAGCCAAATGCCCCGCCCCGCGCGTTCCATGCAGCGGAAGTTCTGAGCCGGCGACGCTCGTGCGGACGGTGCTCGTGTGCTGCGGATTGAAAATGAGCACCATTCCGTCCGCGCAGCGAAAGAACAGGTGCCGGCCGTCCTCGCGGGCATATTTTTCGAGGCCAATTACGTCTGTGTAGAACCGTTCGGCCGCATCGAGGTCGGTCGCGTACAGGCAGCTTTCCAGGACGCGCAGCGGTTGCATGAGCTACGGATGAAAAACTGTGAGATTTGAGTTCGGACGAGCAAATCTCTCGCAAAGGCGCGAAGGCGCAAAGGCCGGATCGATAAGAGATGAAGGATGAGGAATGAACAATTGGGGATTAGGGTTCAAGAGACCACTTGGACTCATTCGGTTATCCTCGTGTCTTATATTTCACCCATAGTCTCCTCCTCTTTGCGCCTTCGCGCCTTTGCGAGAGACTATGAGATTCATTTGCTAGGCTAAGTCTGTGAGCGGCCCGTCGCCGCAGTAGTCGGGGTTGCCGAATTTTTCGATGTGGTGGCCCATGCCGTGGGCCAGCGAGAGCAGTAGCCGGTTGTGCGCCACGCCTTTGAATTTGAGCGAGCGGCCCATGCGGAAGCCCAGGCCATTGCCCACCAGCACGAAGGGGATGTTGTCGAGCGTGTGCGAGTTGCCTTTGCCTAGCTCGTTCGTCCAGATGAGAAGGGTGTTGTCGAGCAGGCTGCCGCTGCCGCCCGGTTCAGGCGTTTCGGCCAGCCGCTGAGCTAGGTAAGCCAGTTGCTCGCAGTACCAGTGGTTGATCTTTGTGAGCTTCTTCTGCACCTTTTTGTTGGTGTCTGGCTCGTGCGACAGCTCGTGATGGCCCTCCTCGACGCCCAGCCAGCGCATCCGCGCGCCGCCGACTGAATTCGTGTATTGCAGCGTGGCGACGCGCGCGAAGTCGGCCGCGAAGCTGCTCACCAAGAGCTCGATCTGCAGCTTGCTGATCTGCGGGATGTTGTCGTTCTCTTCCTTGACGCCCGGCTCGAGCTGCGGAACCGCGTGGCCGATTTTCGACTCGTCGGCACTTTTGAGCTCCTCTTCCATCTCGCGGACAAATGTCGTGTGCTCGTCCAGCAGGTTGCGGTCTTCTGCGCTCACGATGCTGCGGACTTTTTGAAGATCGTCCTGCAACTCGTCGAGGATGCTGCGCAGACTCTCCTGGTCCTTCATGCGGCCGTACAGCTTGGAGAACATCTGATAGGGATTGTCAATCGGCGCAAGCGGTTTATTCGGCCCGGCATACGACATTCGCGTCCATGTATCGGCTCGATCAGGCACCATCACGCCGAACTCCAATGAGCCAAAGCGCGTGCGCGTGGCGAGATTGGCCTGTAGATGGTTCCTAATTTCCTGGTCGATCGATATGCCCTTCGACCAGCCGGCCGGCGTATCCGAGCCGCCTTGGATGTTGCCGGGAAACAGCTCGGTGCCGGTGAGCAGGCAGCCGATGCCGCGCATGTGGTTGTCGCCGTCGCCGCGGATCTTGTCGCACACGCCGTGCAGCACAAGAGTCCGCTCGCGCAAAGCGTCCAGCGGCTTGAGGCTTTTGGGCAGCGTGAAGTTCTCGCCTTCCTCTTTCGGCCAGAAGGTTTTTGGCACGACTCCGTTCGGGCTGAACATGACCACGAGCCGCTGGCGCCGCGGTTCAAAATTCGCCAGGCCCAAGCTGGGCAGATTCAGCACGAACGGCAGCGCCCCCGCGCCGATGCCCAGGTTACGCAGAAACTCGCGCCGGGAAGCAAGGCTTGCCATGGGTTGTCTCGCTTTCGAGTAGGGTGGCCACCAAATGCGTCATCGCTCGTTGCGTAGACCGTGCCTACGGCTTGATGGGCGGAGCCCACCCTAAGGACTACCGACCGGTCGCTTCAGCGACCAGTCGACCTGATTCAGACTCCATCGCACTCGTCGTCACGATCTCCACCAGCAGCTTATGAACATCAAACTCATTCTCCACGAACGATTGTTTTAATCCCGCGAGCCGGCCCTCGCCATAGGCGCCGATCGGCTGTTTGATCGCGTAATGGAACAACTGCCTTACGAACGCCTCGTGTGTTTCCTCGTTATCGGCCAGAAATTCGGCCAACTCGCGCACGCCGTTGAACTTAACCACTTCACCCGACCGCAGAACGTAGCTGCCCGCAGCCTCCACAGCTTTATCCTTCTCCGCCTCGCGGTATCGGCCGATCGCGTCAAAATTCTCCAGGGCGAATCCCAGCGGGTTGATCATGCTATGGCAAGTCTGGCACGCCTCCGGCTTGGTCTGCAGTAAAACGCGCTCGCGGGTCGTCAGATCGGCGTGCAAATCGGGGGCCAACGGCGCGACCGATTCCGGCGGCGGCTGCAGCGTACGCCCCAATACGCTTCGCGTAAGGAACACGCCGCGGTGAATCGGCGAGCTAGTGCCTGTGTACGCAAAACAGGCCAACAGGTAGGGGTGCGAGATGATTCCCGACCGCTTTTTTTCGGGAAATGAGACGTTCTGGAATGGCTCGTCTTCCGGCAGCTCGGCGCCGTACACCTTTGCCAGCCGGCCGTTGAGAAACATCGACTCGCCCAACAGCAATTGACGGAAGTCGGCAGAATCCTCCATCAGCAACTCGTCAATGCCGAGTTCCAACGACGTTCGCAAGTCGGAAACAAGCTCCGGTGTAAATTCAGGAAACTGCGCCGCATCCTTTGCCAGGTCGGGCGGCTGACGCACCTTCAACCAATCCAAAAGGAACTCGCGAAACTTGGCCCGGGAGCGCAAATCGGGGAGCATCCGCTCGAGTTGTTGGCCGATTTGCTCGCGGCTCTCAAGCCGCTTTTCCGCGGCCGCGTCCAACAGCTCTTTGTCGGGAATCGAGTCCCACATACCGAACGACATGCGCGCGGCGACATCATACGCGTCCGTCGACTCGCTGCCCACTTCGCGGTATAGAAATCGCGGCGACTTGAGCGCGAGCAGCACGACTCGCTTGACCGCCGTCTGCAGATCGGCCGCCTCTTCGAACTGCCGGTCGACATGCACGGCCTTCTGCTCGTCCGAGAGAGGCCGGCGAAACGCGCGCTCGACGAACTTGTGGCAGAACTCTCG
>DASXWB010000060.1:0-4223 GCA_036503915.1 Lacipirellulaceae bacterium
ACTCAAACATTGTCAGCGTCCACGAAGTCGACCGCGATGGCGAGAACGTGTACAGCGGCGAGAGATCGAAGCGAATCGGGAAGCGGCGATTGCGGCGCACAAAAAGTGCATTGAACTCGTTCATATTGAAACGGCCCACGCGAACCGCCGACTCGCGCGCTGGCGATTGACGAAGCTGCGCGTGGACGCGCAAGGACAATCTGCTTTGCAACAGTGAGCATCCACTTTGAGCAGCTATACGGCTCCATGGATTCTCTGCCGACAATCAAAAAGATGACGGTGGTGCCCGTGGCGGGGTACGACAGCTTCTTGTTGAACCTTAGCGGCGGACATGGGCCGATATTTATTCGCAATCTCGTCGTGCTCCAGGATACCGCGGGGCACTCGGGCATAGGGGAAACGCCGGGCGGCGAGTCAATTCTTCGTACGCTCGAGCAATGCGTTGAGCTGGTGGTTGGCCGGCGCGTCGGCGAAATGAACGACGTGCTGCAGGCAATTCAGCAGCGATTCGGCGCACTCGATGCCGCCGGACGTGGTCAGCAGACGTTCGATCAGCGAACGACGATTCACGTGCTCACGGCCGTCGAAGCGGCATTCCTCGATCTCATGGGACAGGCGCTCGGAGTCCCCGTCGCAAAACTACTGAGCGATGGCCAACAGCGCGACACCGTCGAAGTGCTGGGTTACCTGTTCTTTGTCGGCGACCATCGAGAGACGCAGCTCGATTACCGCGTTGCCGATTATCGAGCCGATAATTGGCAACGCGTCCGCAACGAGAAAGCACTCGATACGGACACGATCGTGAATCAGGCTCGCGCCGCGCAGGAACGCTTCGGGTTCAAGATGTTCAAGCTCAAAGGCGGGGTCCTGGAAGGCCCGGCTGAATGCGATTGCATCCGTGCGCTCGCCGAGGCCTTTCCGGACGCCGGCATCACCATCGACCCGAACGGCTGCTGGAGCCTCGCGAGTGCGATCGAATGGCTCACGCCGCTGAAGCACGTGCTCACCTACGCGGAAGATCCTTGCGGCGCGGAAGGCGGACGCAACGGATGCGAGGTACTGACCGAGTTTCGTCAAGCCACCCGCATCACAACGGCGACCAACATGGTGGCAACCGATTTTCCTGGCCTTGTGCAAGCAATTCGGCTCGACGCTGTCGACGTACCTCTGGCCGATTGCCATTTCTGGACAATGCGCGGGGCCGTGCGCGTCAGCGAGCTGTGCGACCTATGGGGCCTTACATGGGGCTCGCATAGCAATAACCATTTCGACGTATCGCTGGCGATGATGACGCACGTGGCCGCCGCGGCTCGCGGACGGGTAACGCCAATCGACACGCACTGGATCTGGCAGGTGGGGCAGCGGTTGACCAAGGAGCCGCCTGAGATTCGCCACGGGCAGATCAAAGTTCCTGCTTCGCCCGGCTTGGGAATTGAACTAGATTGGAAGCAACTTGAAGAGGCGCACGAACTGTACAAGCGCCGCGGGGCGGCTAAACGCGACGATTCCATCGCTATGCAACACCTGTGTCCGGGCTGGAAGTTCGATCCGAAGAGGCCGTGCCTCGATCGCCGATAGTCGCACGCAAAGGCGCGAAGGCGCAAAGCCGGCAACAATTTAACCACAAAAGGCACCAAGCACACAAAGCGAAAATGCTCGATGCCAGTTCATCGATTTTTGGACTTCGTGTCCTTAGTGCACTTTGTGGCTTACTGCCGAACTTCTCTTCGCGCCTTTTCGTGAGATATACGTCATTTCGACTTGGCAAATCGTAGTTCCCGAATCGGGACCAAGCCCACGGATTCTTTTGCGAAATCCCGGCAGAAAAAACGCAATTTTTTGGCAGCTAGGGGATTTTTTGCCAGTCGTTTGTTATAAAGTACTTCCTCAGATCGCTAGTTCCACCGTGCATAGTGAGTTCCAAGGAGCCCGACATGCATCAGGAAAACGGATCGAAGTCGGCCGGCGTTTCTCGCCGGCAGTTTCTGCAAGGGGCCAGCGGTGCGGCGGCCGGATCGGTGCTCGTGACGCTGCCGCAGCTCGCCCCCGCTCAAGAAGGCGAGGCGGCCCCCGCCGTCCGCAGCGGCCTCACGCGCTACGCGGCCTCCGGCGGAAACATCACGCTCACGGTGAACGACCGGCCCGCGCAAATCACTGTGACGCCCGACACCACGCTGCTCCAGGCGGTGCGCGAGTCGCTGAATCTCACTGGGGCCAAAGAAGTGTGCGACCGCGGCGCCTGCGGCGCTTGCACGATGCTCGTCGATGGCCGCAGCGTTTGCGGCTGCATGATGTTGGCGATTGACGCCGTCGGCAAAAAAATCACCACCGTCGAAGGCCTCATCAACGACGGCCAGCTCGATCCGGTGCAGCAAGCCTTTGTCGATCACGACGCATGTCAATGCGGCTACTGCATTCCGGGTTTCGTCGTGCGTTCGCGAGCATTCCTCGATGAAACGCCCAGTCCCAACCGCGAGGCGATCAAGAATGGCTTGTGCGGCAACATCTGCCGCTGTGCGGCATACATACGAATCTTCGATGCCGTCGAGGCCGCGGCGAAAGGAGGCCAGGCATGAGTTATCGAGATGACAACCGTGTGGCCTTGGAAAACGATGCGCCGCGCATCGACATTGTCGAGAAAGTGAATGGCTCGGCCAAATACACCACCGATTACTATCTGCCGAAGATGCTTTGGGCGGCGTACATCCCGTCGGATTTTGGCGATGCGCGCGTCCGCAGCTCAAACATCTCCGCCGCCCGGGAAGTGAAGGGCGTTCTGGAGGTCGAGCTTGAAAAGGACGCGGGGCGCTATCATGGCGATCGCATCGGGCACGTTTGCGCCGAGTCGCGCAAAGCGCTCGAGGAAGCACTCACGGTGCTCGATCTCAAATTCGAAGCCCGTTGGCCCAGGACTCGCCTCGAAGACGAGCGCGTGCCGCTCGCCGAGATGGAGAAGGCCGAAAACGACGCCGCCGCGCAAACGGCGCTCGATGAAAGCGAAGTCGTGGTTGAGGCCGAGTATCAAACACAGGTACAGACGCATTGCGCACTGGAGCCGCACGGAGCAATCGTGGATTTTCGCGGCGAATCGGCCGTGGCTTACGGCTCGACCCAAAGCTGCGGGAGTTTTCGCGATGACTTGGCGCGCGAGCTCGGTTTGCGGCCCGATCAGGTCGAGTTTCACTGTGAATACGTGGGCGGCGGTTTCGGGGCCAAGTTTGGCGCCGACAACGAGGGCCGGCTCGCTGCGCAGATGAGCAAGAAATTCGGCCGGCCGTGCCGCGTGATTCGCACCCGAAAGGAAGAGCATCTCGACACCGGTAACCGGCCGGGCAGCATCCAGCACATGCGCATCGGCCTGATGCGCGACGGCAAGATGCGCGGCGGAAAGATCACTACATGGGGTTCGATTGGGCCGACCGGCATTGGACAGCGCAGCGCAGGCGGTGGTGGTGGCGGGGGTGTGCGAAACCCGTCTCGCTACAACTTTGGCACCGTCGCCGTCGTCCACCAGGATGTGGGCCTCAACGCTGGATTTCCACGTGCGTTTCGCGCGCCCGGCCATCCGCAGGCCATGTTTGCCATCGAGCTGATGATGGATCACATGGCCGCGCAGATCGGCATCGACCCGCTCGAGTTCCGCCTCTTGAATGAAACGAGCGACGTGCGGCGCGCGATGCTCAAGGTCGGCGCCGAGAAGATCGGCTGGGCAAACCGCGCGTCCCTCAACGATGGCAAGAGCGTGATCAAGCGAGGCATTGGCATCGGCGTCGGCGATTGGGGCAATCGCGGCGGCGGCGGCTCGATCCGCCTCAACGTGTATCGCAATGGCACCGTCGAGGTGGCAAGCGGCGCGCAGGATATGGGGCAAGGCTACCGAACGTTGATCGGTGACATTGTGCGAAGTCATCTTGGCCTGCCGCGCGAGCAATTGGTCGTGAAAGTGGGCCGGGCCGATTACCCGCCGGGACCCGCCAGCGGCGGCTCTGTCACCAGCCGCGCCATGGCGCCCAGGGCGTTTGTCGCCGCGCAGATGGCCGTCGATGCGCTTCGCGGCTTGGTCGCCAAGGAGTGGCAGCTTGAGGACGCGAGTGGCATCACGCTGGAAGACGGAGTGTTTAAGGGCGAGGGCAAAATGATGGAATGGGCCAAGGCCTGCCGCCTGATGACGAACGATCACCTTTCATTCGCGACCGATCAAGATGGTGGCTTGATGAAGCCGC
>DASXWB010000061.1:0-3651 GCA_036503915.1 Lacipirellulaceae bacterium
TGCGAACGCTGAGCCAAGGCCAAAAGCGAGTCAGCCGAAGCGAATGCGAATCAGCCGTCGCAGGACGAAGCAGATTCTGATGCAGGAACGCGGCTGCAAGCGCGAAAACTATCCCGCTGACAACGATGCTGCCGATCGTGAAGGGCGGCAGACCCAATAGTCCTTTCATCGGCGCGTTGGAAGGCGCGGCCGGGAGCCGCAACGGCTCATAGGGACGGACGCCGTCCAGGTGGTCTTTGTAATTGGGCCGCGGAATCGCCGCCACCGGCGACAGGCTGTTCTGTCCGACAATACTCAACCACAAAGGCGGCGAGCCATAACTGTCGCGATCAAACGGCATGGCGTACTCACGCATGCGGATTCGTGGCCCGCCGGCAACATCCGCGTAGAGCCGCTCCAACTGAGCCAACATCGCATTGTGCACTCCTTGGCTTACGCTGCTGGAAAATAAATCGTCGCGACGCCGTAGTGACAACCTGCTCCATTCACGATTGTTAAAAAAAAGCGGATATGTCGACCCCACCATCGTGCCCTTGAAGTATTTGACGTAATCAGGATGGGTGTATAGCACGTTCGCCTCGAGTGTGAACAGCTGCACATTCGGGCAAAAGCGGCGTATTTGTTGACCGAGAAACAATACGTCCTTCGGGTCCGTTCCCATCAATCCGATCGCGCGGACGTCGCGCCGGGCCAGGGCGCCAAGCATGACTGCCAGGCGGCGCTCCGTCACCGCCGGTGTCGCGTCGGAGAATTGCGGTACGATATCTCGTGCATCGCGCGGCTGCTCCCAGGGCACTTCCAAATTCATCCTCGGCGCTCCGCTCGGTTGCTGCGGGCCAAATTTTAGCGCGTCCACCTTTTCATACTCATTGCGCACGGTTGCAATCTCCATTGCGTACGGCAAACGCAGCACGCTGGAGTCGATGGCCGACTGGTCATCACTCCCGTCGGCACGGTCGATATCCAATTGGCCGTAGGTGGTATCCGCCTCAGTCAATAGCGCAATCTTGTGAAGCGGGATGCCACGTGTCTCGTTCAAGTGCGCAAACATGAAGTGACTTGCAACGCTATCGGGCAGGACGGTCGCTTGCAGGTCAGCGATCAGCTGGCTGCCATCAGAAGAACGGGAAAACGACAACTCGGAGAGCGCGCTGCTGTTCGTCGCGCTCCCGGTCACAAAGTGTATGTTCAGCGTTTTTATGCCCGCACGCTTCAAATCGGCGACGCGGACGCGATGCCACGACGTCAACGTCTGGTTGAGAGAGAAACAAGTGCCAGAAGCACACGGCCCGATGATCCGAATTTCGTGTCGTCCCCACGCCGTGACGATATCGAGCGTATTGGTCAAGGCTTCAACATGAGTTCCGCCCGTGGGTGTTTCGCCCACAAGGAAGAGCACGAGTACGTCTGGCAACGATGGATCGGCCGGAGAGGCTCTGAGGTACAGCAGGACTCCGGGATCTTGCTCGTATGGACGCCTGCCTGAGTAAGTAAAAAGCTTCGGGTCGCGCGCCTGATGGATCCAGTCCTGCCAGGGAAGCCAATAGCGGTGCAGCACAAAGCCATAACTCTGGATCGCACGCTGCATGGAAGCCAAGTCGGAATCAAAGTACGTCTGTAGATGCGAGTCGACGGGGTCATGCACCGTGGCAATTAAAAAGCCTGGTTTCACGCTTTTGCGTGTAACGTCGTACACGCGACGGCGAAGGCTACGTACGCGCTCCGCGAGCCGCTGCCAGTCCGAAGCCGCAGCTGCGTCCGTAACAACGACGAGCGGAGCCGCCTGCCAGATGTGGTGCGGCAGCCCGGGCCATGCCGTAGAAATCGCGCCAGACGGCGCATCAGTCTCAGCGGCAGTTAACGACGTGACGCCAAGAGCTTCGCCGATCATTCGCTCCAGCCGATCTGCGGCGCTCAGCTCCTTTCCGCCTCCCATGGGTTGAGTGGAGGGTGTCCCGGCAGTCGACGAAGGACCAGGCGCGCTTCCCGTGGGTGCGATGCTCCGCGGCACCAAAACACCTAAGAGAGCAAGAAAGAGGATGACATACGGCGCCTGGCCCACGTTGCCGCCTGTTGCCGCGGTGCGTTGATCATCACTCCCATTGCTCATGGCGCCCCCGTGGCTGTATCTGTGCCGCGGTTTGTGCGGACTGTGTCGTCGCGGTGTAGCAGTGCGAATAGATTTGCCACTGGCTTGACGCGGGTGAGTGTATGGTCCCAATAATGGCGGCCGGCTTTTTCAATAAACTCTTCCTGGCGGCGCCTGCGGTCTTCCTTGAGGATGCTCTTGCGGATGAGATAACGAATGTCTCCCCGGGGGCCGATGACGATTGTGCAGCCGCCGTAGAAATCGCATCGCGCCCCTCGGGGGTTTCGATATTCGCGCCGCTGCGTTATTTCGGCGATGAGGTCGAAGATGATTTGTCCGTCAGGGCCGACTCGCCTCGATGTGCGGATGGAGTGGATCTTGGGCCGATCGACGTGGTCTCCGTGCAAGCGAGGGTCGCCCGGCGCAGCCAATCCAAGAAGCGGCAAGAGGTCGGGTTGCAAAACCGTCCGCCCCAGAACGCAGGCCTGACGCTTCAGCTCGTCTGCGCCGGCGGGACGTGCCGGATCACCTTCGAACTGCAACTTGGCGAAACTCAACTCATTCAGCTCCGCCAGCATTCGTTCCGGTGGGCACCAAAGCAGCGAATCTTCCGAAAGGCTGCTGACGCCATCCGGGTAAATCTTCCGCGCGCCGAACGCGGCGATCCAAGCCTCGCGATAATGCCAGGGGTCGTCCGGCACCAGGTCGCGGTCGGCCGTAATGACGGCCCGCAAGAACTCGCCAAACGTCAAATCCATGGGGGGACAGTAATCGATGGCCCGGACGCAAATCTTGAGAAACTGCCCGGCCAGTTTACTGGCTTCCTCGGCGAGGACCGCCAGCAGATCGGCGGAGATTTCGCCCGGTTGCAGCACTCCGGTTCCGCCGGTGGCAATGCGAAAGTACCGCCTGGTCTTTCGTTCAAACACGGTTTGGAACGCGGCGAAGACGGCGGAGACCAATACGGAGCCCAGTTCGTGCGGCTCTTCGATATTCTTCGAATACTGGCGCGGCGATTTCGGATCATCGATCGCGCTGCGCAGCGGTCGGCCGACCTGATCCGACGAAGAGCGGGCCGCCGTATAGCCGAATTGCCGGGCCAGGCCGGTGAGCGCGTCGGCTTGGCTCAAAACGCCGCGCGACGATCGCATCGCCTCGAGCACAACACCGTCATAACTGAAGTGCTGAAACACAGCCACGAGATCGGCAAACGCTTCGTGGAAGGCGATCACGTCGCGTCCCACGGGAAGCGCAAAATTTGCCCGAAGCCCGTCCAACAGCGCGTGCGTCACTTCGTGGGCGACAATGTCGTGCGAAAGGCAAGTGTAAATCCATCCACTGGGAAGGTTCATGCCTGCCGCATCCTCGCGCGCTTGGTAATATCCAAATATCAATTCGCCGGATTCCTTATCATAATAAGCGTTCTCTTGTCCCTTGTTATGCGGACAGATGCGCAATCGGGCGTTGTCGGAATCTGGCCCGCGGTCGAATCCCCAGGCGATGTGCCGTCCCAGGGCTGCGCGGAACACGGCGTACACCGAAGTGCAAACCGCATACACCAT
>DASXWB010000062.1:0-4979 GCA_036503915.1 Lacipirellulaceae bacterium
GAAGGCATAGACACACAAGCGAGTGTCGGTTTCCAGAAAGAACGCGCGTCGCGAAGGCACGCTCGGAAAGCGCTGAAGCAGAAACTGCTGGTACGTATCTGGGTCGCTGAACAAATAAACTTCGATTGGCTCATTGCTGCATGGCAGGGCAAGCATCTGGCAAACGTCGTTGCGTTCGGCCGTTAATTCGCGCACCAGACGGTGATCGTCGGCCAGCACGAAATTGCTGTTGAACACGAGTTGGTCGACATGGAGCTGGTGTTTGGTCGGCAGCGCTGCGGGTTGCGGCACGGCGTGGCAGCCCCCGATCAACGGCAGAATTGCGGCCAGGTGAACGAAAGTTAAGCGCACGTCGCTCCCTCGAAAAGCGGCGATCATAGCGGAACAGCGGGCGAACTGCGAAGATCAGAAATGCGGGCCGGACGGCCTTTTATGCCCTAAATCGCGGCGAAGTCCAGTGCCACTCGGTCGCCTTCGGCTTGCAGCACGGCCGATTCTCCGCAGCGCTTTGCGGCGCAGCGCGGCAAGGCAGACTTCCTGGCCGCCTGTCACCAGCTGCCGCACGCGCACGTCTCGAAAACCCCACGAGCGGACCCGCTGGACAAATTCCGGCAACCGCTCGGCCACGCTCCACTCGGCAAGTTTCAGTGTGACGATCATGCCGCGGATCGTGACGCCCGGATGCGTCACGATCGGCTCGATGTCGTCGAGAGTCGCGCTGGGGGCGATGTTCATGTCGGCGGCCAGCCAGCGCACGCCGAAAAACTCATGCCGCCGCACGTCCTTGCCACGCTTCTTGAGGTGGCGAAATCGTGGATGCTCGAGCACCGCCGGATCTATGTCCGCCGGATCGATCCCCGTGACTAGCAGTCCGCGATCTAGCAAAGCCTGGCTGGCCCCGCCCGGCGCGCAGCCAATTTCGACACACTCGTCGCCCGCCGCCAGTGGCAGATCGCTCCACTGGATCGCCTCTTCCATCTTCGCGTAGGCGCGCGACACGGCATGATCCGGCAGCTTCACCGGGATCGCGCCGCCCGGCCATCGCGCTGGCCACGAGACCGCACGATGGTATCCCACCCACCATTGGCCTGGTTCAATTAGGGCGATGTCGAGGACCAGTGCATTGCGAGGGGATGGCCGCGGCCGGCCTGACGGTTCGCGTCGTAATCTCGAAACGGTCTCCGGCGCGGCCGTCCTTACGGCAGTTTCTATTTCGAGGCATAGCGGAGCTTCGTCCGCTTCACTGATCTCATTGGGACCGCGCGTTGCGCTCGGCTCCCAAACATGAACGTCGGCCAAATGCGCCATGTCTGCCAGCGAATTAATTTCGTGCTGATTCCACACTTGTTCGGCAAGCGTGCCAAGCTGCGTACCCATTAGCTGGCCCAATGATACGCCCTGTGCGTGCGCGAATGTCCAATGCCGCTCCGCGAGTTTGCGCTCGTCGGCGAGCTGTTCGACGGGAAGCTTGAACGTCACGAAGCCGGGCCGCGAAAAAGCCAACCGCCACGCCGGCTCGCTGCGCGCTACTTCTCGTTTGAGCGCATCCTCCGCGCCGGGCCGGCAGGTCATAAACACAAAATGCCGAGCGCCGTTGGCCATTGCAATCCCAACTCAGATCGAGTCCATTGAATTTCACCACAGAGACACGGAGGACACGGAGAGGGAAGCACAAAAGACAAATTTTGGAAGATAAAGCGTAGGTGGATGCGACGTACACATCCCTAATGTTTCTCTCTCATCTTTCATCCTCTTTCCAATCCTTCTCCTGTGTCGCTGTGGTCAATAATTACATCATCAAGAGTCAAGTCCGGTCACTGTCAATCTAACCGTTAATCATGCCGAACAAAATCCAAAAATCCGACGACGAGTGGCGCCAGGAGCTGACGCCCGATCAATTCTACGTAACCCGACAAAAAGGAACGGAGCCGGCGTTCACCGGCGAGTATTGGGACCATCACGAGCCGGGAATGTACCGTTGCATCTGCTGCGGGGCAGAATTGTTTCCCTCAGAGACAAAGTTTGACAGCGGCTGCGGCTGGCCCAGCTTCTACGCCGCCGCCAACGACGAGATCGTGGACACACAAGCCGACACGAGTCACGGCACGGTGCGCGAGGAGATCATCTGCAGCCAGTGCGGCGCCCACCTGGGCCACGTCTTTCCCGACGGTCCGCGTCCAACCGGCTTGCGCTATTGCGTGAACAGCGCCTCGCTGAAATTTGAGCCCAAAAAGGCCCAGTAGGCGGTCCAATGACTGGGGCGTCATCCAACCGGCCGCTTACGCAGCTTAATCATGAGATTGAGCAAGCGGAAGCCGACGCTTCGCGGCTGGAGCAGGAACGGGCCCATATCGCAAAAGACGCGCGGCGGGCTGCGCGGCAGCTGCGATACTTGCGGCTGGCCCGTTGGCTGCGTCGCCCGGCCGCGTCGATCGAAATGTGGCGCAGCGGCTTGTTGGTCGTGGCGCCCTCGATTGCCGGCGTGCTGCTATTCGTGTTGGTGCACATGCTTTTCGGCTCGTTTCTCCCGGCATTTCTCGCGTTCCTGGCCGGAGCTTCTGCGGGCGTCATCGCCATGTCCGCTTTACTGTATCGACCGCCGGACGAACTGTTGGCGCCCTCGATCGCCGATGCCGAGTCGCAATGCCGGCTGGAAACGGCGCGCTTACGCGAAAAAACCGAGCGGCTCAGCGAGGTAAGCGAGCGGCTCAAACACTTGATCGACCAGCGGCGCGATCAAATCGCCTCCGGCAAGCTGCAGCGGGCGGCCCTATTGCAGCGCAACTGGAAAACAATGAGCGGAGCCGAATGGGAAGATTTTGTCGTAGAAGTCCTGCGCACGCACGGCGCCACGGTGCACCGCACCGGGCGCGCGGCAGATCAAGACGCCAATTTGATCGCCGACTTCGGTTCGCGCCGCGTTGCCATCTTCACTGAAGGCGAAGGCGAGAATGTCACGAGCGCTGCAATTCAGCAGGCCATCGCGGCCAGAGAGCGCCACCACTGCGAATCCTGCGCGGTGATTGTCAACCGCCGCTTCACCGGGGCAGCGCAGGATTTCGCACAGCGCAACGGCTGCACGCCCATCGGCCGCGGCGAATTTCCCGATTTCGTGCTCGGCAAGATCGCGCTGTAGTGTCCAAGATGCTGCGCCTGTGTACTATTAGAGTGCCTCGCAGCGAGTCGCAGAGAGTCGGTGCGCTCAAGCTTCAGCATCGCGTCGTCGATTCATGGCCAAACAGCGCGGATCCTCGCCGTTATTTATTCTGGTCGCGATCATTGCGGTCGTGGCGGCGCTGCAGCTTGCCAAGGAGATTCTGCTGCCGCTGGCGCTGGCCATTCTACTGAGTTTCCTGCTTACGCCGCTTGCCAATCGGCTGGAACGGTGGCGGGTGCCGCGCGTGCTAGCGGTAATTCTGGTCGTAGCCGCGTCTTTTATCCCCCTCGGCGTTGTTGGATGGATCGTGACGGGGCAATTGGTTGCCCTCAATGATTCCTTACCCGTTTATCAGGAGGCCATCGTCGAAAACGTCGCCGCCAAAGTTCGCTCGATCCGGCCGAGTTCCAACACGCTAGACACGGTCAGCAAGACGGTTGAAGACGTGGGAAGGAAGCTGAACGACGGCGACTCGGACGACCAGAAAAACGACGATAATGAGGCTGACCAGGAACGTAACGAAATCGTTGCGCAAGACGAAGAGTCAACCGTAGACGAAGCGGACGCAAAAGATGACGGCGATGCGGACGATGCCGTGCCGGTAACCGTCGTCGATCGGCCGCCGCTGCTGGGCCAGGTAGGCAATTGGCTGCTAAGCCAGTTGGCCGCTCTGCTCACCGCGGCCGGGCTGGTCATCGTGCTTGTCTTCTTCCTACTGTTGGATCGCGAAAGCCAGCGCAATCGAATAATCCAATTGTTCGGCAAGTCAAATTTGGGTCTTACGACCGAGGCGTTCCATGACGCGGCGGGACGCGTCGGCCGTTATTTGCGCATGCTGTTTTTAATCAACATGACCTACGGCATCGCCGTCGCCTTGGGATTATGGCTGATCGGCGTGCCGAGCGCCATCATGTGGGGCGTTCTAGGATTCGCGTTGCGGTTCTTGCCGTATATCGGCCCGTGGATTTCCGCTCTCGGACCGATTCTGGTTTCGATCGCGGTCACCGAAGGCTGGGCGCAGCCCCTGTTCGTAATGGGAATGTACGTCGTGTACGAGTTGGTGCTCAACAACGTCGCCGAGCCCATGCTCTACGGCAGCAGCGTTGGTGTGTCGAGCGTCGGCGTGATCCTCTCGGCCATATTCTGGACGTGGCTGTGGGGGCCGATCGGCCTGGTGCTGGCAATGCCGATGACTGTGTGCCTCATTGTGACCTCCCGATACCTTCCGCAGCTGAGGTTTCTCAACGTGATACTGGCCGACCAGCCGCCGCTGACGCCGCCGGAGCGGATTTATCAGCGGCTGCTGGCGTTCGATTTCAACGAGGCGCTTAACGTGGCTCGCGCGCATCTCAAAACTTCGACTCTGGCCGGCTTTTATGACGATGTATTGATTCCAGCGCTTGTGCTGGCGGAACAAGACCGCCACGCCGGCCTGCTCAACGAGGACCAAGACGAGTTCGTGCAGGAGGGCGCCGGTGACCTCGTCGCGGAGTTGCGCGATGCGGCCCCGATCGTTGAAGCGGGCGACGCAGACGCGTCGACGATCAGGGCGATGCCTGGAAGCGATGGAACATTGCCAACCTCCGAGGCAAAAGCACGCGTGCTTTGCATCCCGCTCCGCGACGAGGCCGACGAAACGGCCGCCCAAATGTTAGCTCAATTACTCGCCGCCGAGGGCTTCGCGGTGGAGACGGAGGCGGCGGCGTCGCTCACCAGCGAGCTGGTCGACCGCGTGGCCACGACGGCCAGCGATCTGGTCGTGATCTCGATCTTGCCGCCGATTTCGCCGCGCGACAGCCGGCTCCTATGGAAGCGGCTTCGC
>DASXWB010000063.1:0-2373 GCA_036503915.1 Lacipirellulaceae bacterium
GTTCACCGCGTCGACCTCGCCCAGCACTTTCGTGGCGGCATCGACGTCCTGTTTGGCAAGTGTGAGCTCGGTACTGGCTGCGGCGATCTTCGCGGGGTCCTTGGCCAGCTCCGCCGCCTTGTCCAGCTTGGTCTTGATCCCAGCGAGCAGCGATGTCTGCGAGGAAGCCTGCTTGTGTTTGGCCAGGTTTCGGTAGGCCGTTTCCGCATCCTGGCGATCCTTGGCATAGGTATCCGTGGCGGGCCCATTCTTCGCCAGGCTCTTCCCGTCTTCCTCGATTCTTTTCAAAACCTCGACGCCGTTCTCGAACTGCCGGTTCTCGATCGAAGCCTGGTCGTCGGCCGCTTGGAGGCGCTTGTTCAGGCCGTCCATCTGCGTCGACAGCGCGTTGAATGGCTTCAGCCCGTCGATTGCGGCGACCGTCTTCACGCGCTGGGTGTCGAACGCAGCCCGGCGGGGCGACGCCTCCGTGGCGCCCGTGACCATGTCGCGCACTTTGGGTCCTTGGAGCAAGGCCTTGCGCCAGTCCTTCCCGTTGATGTACGATTTGAGGACCTTATCCTCCGCTTCGATTTCTTTGATTTGGTCGGCAAGGAATGCACTGGACGCCCCGGTCTTCAAGGCCTGAATTTTTGCGTCGAGGTTCGTGACATACCATCTGGTGACGTTGTCCTTCAAGTCTTTGGACACGTCCTCGACCTTGGTCGTCGCGCCCGCGTAGTTGCGTGTCGGCGGCTTGGCCAGTTTGTCCGCATCGGCGATGGCCTTGATCTGATTATCCAGATCGGTTTTGGCTTCCCCCTCGGTAAACACGTCTTTGAACGCGTTCGTGAGGAACTGCGCTTCGGCGCGTTTCTTGGCGTAGGTCTCGTAACTGTCGGCGAATCCCTTGGCTTTTTCCGCGAGTTCTTTTGCCCTGGCCAAGGCCTTCATGGCGTCGGTGTACTTCTTCTTCTTGAAGGCGATATCCGCCTTGGCGCGATTGGAGGTGATCGTCGTCAACTCGGACTGGATGTGCGCCTTGTGGGCATGCTTGCTCAGCGCGCCGACGAGCTTCAGTAATTCAGCGAGTTCTTTCTCGTAAGCTTCAACCTCAGGTGACTTGACGGGCGCTTTGGCAGGCGTTTTGGCTGGAGTTTTTTCACGCACCGGAGGCGGGTCGCTCGGCAGTGAAGGCGACTTCCCGACGGGCGGGGACGAACCAGTAGAAGTGGGTGGCGCAACATTGGCAGTCGACGACGGCTTCGGATCTTTCGCTGCGCGCGTAGGCGGCTCGGTGGGTGGCGCGGCTCCGCTTAGCTTGACTTGTAGTGCCGCCGCCATTTTCTTGAGCCAATCCCGCTGCTGAGAGTTCAGCGACACCTTCGGTTCAACGGTCGTCGGGGGCATGAGGGGTGCCACTTTTCGAGAAGTGCATCGGAAATGAGACGTACCCAAATCGGGAGCATTCCGCGTCGGTTGTTGCGCGCCCGGAGATGCCGCTGATGTTACGCCGGCCGAGCAGGGTTGTCCAATCTCTGACAATGCATGCGTGGAAGAATTGGCGACGACTAATGACCGGACCTACATCTTGACAACCAGAGGTATCGAAATCGACACTGATTAGCGGAGAAAAAGTCGCGATGTCAAAAACAAGGACCCTGACGGTCCTCTCAGTCGCCTTGATAACAGCCGGCGTCGGCCTGTACTGGTGGTTGGGTCAGTACAATGCGCAGGCGGAATCGCCGAACGACGCACCACCCGCCCGGGAAGGCGCCGAAATGGAAGCAAGCTCCGAATCGAGCCTTGTTAACCCGTTGACTCTTGAAGGAGTGGAAGACGGGATCTTCCCCAGGGCTGCCGAGGCTGCGTTGAACGGGCCGGGGGGCACCGTGCCTTCTTTGGCATGGGTGGGGGAAGCGTCGACCGACGTGAGGGTGCTGGTCAATGGATTCCCGGTCGATTCGTTGGGACGTTTGAAGTTCGAAGACGGCGAGCCGTTCGAGGCCGATTATTTGAGCATCGCACCGATCCATCCGTACTTTCTCAACCCGGGCGAAAACCGGCTCCGCATCGGCTCGGGTGACGGCGGCGCGATCGCCATCGTGAGTTGGGACTACGTACATGGGAAACAACATGAAGAGCTTGTGCGTGTCCCTTTGCCGGCCAAGGGGGAGCACACTTTCTCCTGGTCCTCCAAAGTTCCCAAACGTGCCTGGGTGGCGGGCGCATCGATTGAAGCCAACGAAGCAACCAAACGGGGACTCTACGCCGAAACTTCCCGCTTTCACTCCAAGTTGGAAGCGCTTTCGTCCGCTGCCGCGAAGAAGGAACCGACCGCCGACGCCGAGGCCGCCCTTAAAAGAGAACTAATGGATTCAACCCACGACTTTA
>DASXWB010000064.1:0-13272 GCA_036503915.1 Lacipirellulaceae bacterium
CGCGCTTCGAAGTGGCCGGGCCCGAAGGTTTGCCAACTCTCCAACCGCGCAGAGCGGTATGCTTTGCCATCGAGCGGCTCGTCGGTCGCGGTGATTCGCAGCTTTCCGTCCGCCACCGTTGCCTGCTGCGGCACGTAATACTGCTTCTCCTCGTTGAAGCTGTTGCGGCGAGTGAGGACGTCCCAATTCTCTTGGCTCACCGCGTCACCGTCGAACTCATCCTGCCAGACAAGCTCCCACCCAGGCACGTCCGGCACCTCGGCCGCAGCCGTGGCAATAAAAGCGGCCGATACTGCGAACCCGGCAGCGAAGCAGATGACGGGTCGAATTGTCCGGAGCAATAGTTTCATGAATACGCGACCAACAACGAGCGAATCGTCATGACGCTCGCCGCAGCTAGAGCTCAGAATGACCCGATAGTTGCGATCGCTATCGGCGAGTCACGAGCGCGAAGCCTCTTTGAACGGCCCGCAGCAAGCGGCTGAGGCGTGACGTTCTTCTCCGTAGCCTACGCCCCAAATTATACACTCCACAGCTTCAACCGACTGCAGATAATCTTGTGCGGCGGAGCGCACCCATCGCGATCGCCAAGACCGCGAGGATTGCCGCCGTGGGCTCCGGAACCGCGCTCGCCCCTAAAACGCTGGCGGCGCCGTCCGGTGCGCCAAAGTTCATTCGCCACGTGTTATAGCCGGCCGGATCGCCGCCGAAAGCGCCCGGGTTCTTGCGCCACACAACGTAGTCGGCCGCGTCGACGCTGCCATCGCCGTTGTAATCGCCCGGCAGGTCTTCGCTTTCCACAGGGGCCGTGTTGGGGTTGGGCGTGGCCAGCATCGCGGCCTCGTTGGCAAATACCTCGAGCATGAGGTTGTCGACCCAAATGCTGCCGGCGTCGGTGAGATTCGTGCCGGCAAAATCCCCCAAGAACATCACCGCCCGGATTTCTTCCACGTCGGTGACGTCGAAGGCCTGATTGCCGATCGACCATTTGAATCCGTCATCCAGCGGATCGTCATCCACGACGAGGAACGCTTCGACGCGCCGCCATTCGTCGGTGACCAGGGACGCTGCCACCGGCTTGCCGAACGACGTTGCGCCGTTGTTGTCCATATCAACCCAGGAGGCCTGGCTTTGATTGTACCCGTTGAACAGCGAGTTGCCGGCGTTCTGGTCGGTGTCCCACAGCCTGTCGCCGAAACGTGGAAAACCGGGGGGTTCGAAATCGGCAAAGCCGCTGCGGGCCTCCTTCCACAACTCGAGCTTCAGCACCGGCTCGATCTGCGGCACTTTGGTCACCGGATCGCTGGGATCCTGCCGCATCCACATCGAAAAGCGAATCGCATTGCCATTTTCCAGCTTGCCCGAGGTGTTGCCGATTGCCGCGAAGACTGGGTCGACCGGCTCCGTGTTATCCGGGTCGATATTCGGTGTGCCCGGTGGCGTGCCGGGGTGTCCCGGCGGATCTGTTTGCGTGATACCGTTCTCGCCGTTGGAGATCGAAATCGACAAGCCGGCGCCGTCGTTGGCGCCAAGTCCGTTCATTGTGTACACGACGAGGTCATTGTTCATGAACACGGCATCATCGTCGACTTGAAATGGCGCACCGCTTGCGCTGGCGAAGATATTCACGGCTCCGTCGAATCCGACGCCGGTGGGGTTGGCGTTGATGTCCGTTATCTGGTTGATGGCGATGGCCGCGTGAATCGGAGCCCGACCGCCGAAATAAATTACAGCGAGTAGCGCTGCGCCTCCCAGCACATTGAGATGAACTCGCATCACGAGATACTCCTCGATTTCAGCTTCCACGCAGTGCAAAACGGGCCGGGCCCCGCCCGCAACGGGAGAGAGTTTTGCAGCGTTGTATGAACGATCAATCCCTGGCCTGCACCAACAACGAGCGCTCGTGCGTGAAAACGTTGCGGAGCTGCTTCCGAATCTATCGCCGGCCCTGTACTATTTCAAGCATTTTCTCGAACGAGAGAATCTCCTCGACTGGTTCAATGGACTGCGACTTTCGGCCACGATAATTAGCGTTTTGTTTTCCAACTCGTGTGGCAAGATTCGAGTCCGGCAGATCGATACGTGCTGCAGATGGGTTGATAGCACTGACTCTAAGTGTGCTGATGCTGCCGGCGAAATTGCGACGGCGTTAGTCCGACGGCGCGACGGAAGACTCGCGAAAAGAGATCCTGGTGGCCGAAGCCGGTGGCCCGGCTGATGCTGGCGATCGAGCGGTCGGATTCGACGAGCAAGCGCTTGGCGTCCTCGATGCGCACGCGGCGAATTTCGGCGGCTGGCGTGCGGCCGATTAGGCGCACGAAGCGCTGCTCCAACGCGCGGCGGGCCACGGCCAGCTCGCGAACCACGTCGGACA
The DNA here is from genome assembly GCA_036503915.1 of Lacipirellulaceae bacterium. Lineage (GTDB taxonomy): Bacteria > Planctomycetota > Planctomycetia > Pirellulales > Lacipirellulaceae > JABDGM01. Next base: position 2,375 of record DASXWB010000064.1, read on the forward strand.
CACGGATGCCATTGTGCGAGCGGTCGCGAATCAGGCGCAGCGCGTCACGGACCATTTCATCGTCGATCGAAAGCGTGTCGGTGGAATGGCGCACGATGATGCGCGTGGGAGGAAACAACAGCGGCCGCTTGCGCGGCTTTTTGCCGCGCATCATGTCCTCCAGCAGGCGAGCTGCCTCGTAGCCAATCTGCTCGGCCGGTTGATCAATCGTCGATAGCGGCGGGCTGGAGATGTGCGACATGAGCTCGTCGTGGTCGCCGCCGAGCACGGCGACGTCGTCAGGCACGCGGATGCCGGCGTAGTGGCACGCCTCGGTGACTTGCCGGCCGCGCGCGGCGCTCCAAGCGAGCACGGCCACGGGCCGCGGCAATTCTTTCAGCCAATCGACGAGGCTTGCCAGGTGCGCGTTCCAGGCGATCGAGCGCTGGTCGCCGCCCGGCGTCGGATACATTGGGCATGAATGCTTTTGCTTATTCAGTTCAGTGCGAAAGGACTCGGCCAGTGGGTCGCTATAGCCGAGCTGTTGAAGAGGGCCGCAATAGCCGAACTGTTTGAATCCGGCCGACAGAAAATACTCGGCCGCCATGCGGCCGGTGGCCTCCGGATCCACGGTGCAGCGGGCGATGCGCTCGCCATGGAACGGGTACCAGGAAAGATTGATCGCCGGCAGGCCGCTGTCGCTGATTTCCTTTGCGAGCGATTGTCGCGTGATCCGCGCGATGATTCCATCGCCATCCCACCCTTGGGGGACATGAAACTGCTCGTAGCGGCCCCATGGCTCGACGTGGATCAACCAGTTGCCGGCTTCCTGGGCGTGCCGGCCAATGCCCTTGATGAGGCGAACGCCCCAGGAAGTGGCGGTATCGATCAGCAGGCAAACGCGGCGGCTACGAAGCATGGAAGGATGTTATAGCGAACTAGAGCCAGCTGGAAATCGGGGCCAGCCCAGGGCGGCGAACGCGATCTTTTTGGATGGAATTGCAAACCGCCGCGCGAGTGTTGGTCGAAACTTTCGCCTTGCTTGCGCTGCGGGCTGCGATCGTCTCCGGCGAGGAAAGGCACCCGCCGTCGAAAAAATCAAACTTTCTGCGCGGAAAATCATTGCATTTTTCGTAGCGCGTGAGCACAGTACGTAGCGTGGGACAGCGTGCGCGCGGTCGCGGCTGGCAAACCGGCATCTGGGAGACATGCTAATGAAGGTTACCAACTGGTGTAGAAAACTCTCGGCCGCGCTGTTGGCCGCGGGCGTCCTGGCGCCCGGCGTTTCGTACGCGATCGATATCCCGCTGGGCGATCCCAGCTTCGAGGCATTCTCTGTTCCAGCTTTTCCCGGCGGTCTCGGTTACGCCTACTCGGATACGTACCGCCCGACAAGTGCCTGGGTAGATGACTTGGATAGTCCCGGGCCACCGACGTACGTGCAAGATGATGGGGACAGCAACTGGCTCTATGATGCCGCTTATGCGGAAGGAGGCAGCACGGCGAGGAAGCGCGCCGCACCACGCACTGGCAACCAGGCGATGCATGGTATCGGCTACTACAACGCGCAGGAAACCAACGCGGTTTTTGAAGCGGGCCGGACGTATACCTTCTCGCTATGGGCTCAGGGCGACGATGACGCCACGGCGACGACGAGCCGCGTATTTATGTACATTTTCGACGGGTCGGTGCCGTTCAGCGACGCGAATGCGCTGAGCAAAGATGAGTTTGCTCCGACGTCGGGTGACTTCGTCAACCGTGGCCTCGGCATGACGGCAGCGCAAAGCCAGGCAAACTGGAGGCAAATCAGCCTTTCGCATACGGTCTTGCCTGACGCCACGGAGATCGGCCATCCGGTGGGCGTAGGTTTCTGGATCGACGCGGACGGCGCGGTCGATGACGCAACACTTACGTCGGTGATTCCGGAGCCGGGCGCCGTGATTCTTGTGGGGCTCGGCGGACTTGCGCTGGTGGCGTATCGGCGGCGGCGGGAATGACGCTGGCTGCCGCTTCAGGACCAAAAACAGCATCGGCCAAGATTTCGGCGATGTCACGCACTTGCGCGCTCGTGTCATGCGCAGCCAGGCCATCGCCGAGCATGATCAGGCAGAACGGGCAGGCGACTGCGACCGTCTTGGCGCCGGTTGCGGCTATCTCCCGCACGCGCCCCTGACCGACTCGGTTTGCCGGCGTGTCGTCGAACCACATTCGTCCGCCGCCGGCGCCGCAGCAGGATGTGTGACGGCGATTCCGAGGCAACTCGATGAGCGGCGATTGGGGCTGTCCGTCGACGGCTGCTGCCATCACGGCGCGCGGCGCTTCCGTGACGCCGCTTACGCGTGCAAGGTAGCACGGGTCGTGAAACACGATTGGTGGGCCGTTTGATTTGGCGTCCGTCACGTGGGGCAGGCGGCCCGCTTCGATTAGTTCGGCCAGCAGCTCGCTGTGGTGGACGACTTCGTAATTGCCCCCGGCCTGCGGGTAGTCGTTTCGCAGACTGTTCACGCAATGGGGGCAATGGGCAACAATTCGCCGGACTTTGCGCCGCGCGAGCGTCTCGACGTTTTGCGCGGCAAGCTGTTGAAAGAGCATTTCGTCGCCCATTCGCCGCGCCGACTCCCCGGTGCAGCGCTCTTCCGGCCCAAGAACCGCGAAATTGACTTTGGCCGATTGGAGCAGCCGCACGACGCTGCGGGCGATTTTCTGCGCGCGGCGATCATAGGCCGCGGCGCAGCCCACCCAATAGAGCACTTCGAAGTCGGCGCGCTCGCTGGCTAGCGGCACGTCGAGCCCGGCGGCCCACCCGAGCCGTTCGCTTGGCGGCATTCCCCAGGGGTTTCCCGCACGGTCGGTCTTTTGCAGGGCGACTGCCGGCGAGCCGCGCAGCTCTCCCTCGCCGATGAGGTGTCGCCGCATGTCCGTGATCATTCGCATCGGGCTGATGCCGAGCGGGCAGACATCGGCGCATGCGCCGCAGGTCGTGCAGGACCAGAGCGTTTCGGCGGCGATGGGCTGGCCGTGGACATTGTCGCTTGTCGCGCCTGTGTTCATCACCGCGACCAGGTCCTGTACGACGTTTCGCGGAGAAAGCGGTTTGCCGGCCTCGAACGCCGGGCAGCGGTCTTCGCAGCGGCCGCAGGAAACGCACGCGTCCAGCTCGATGAGCTGACGGTAGGAGAAGTCGGCCAGCCGCGCGACGCCAATCCGGCCGGTGGCTTCGACTTCCTCGATTGCAACCGGCGTCATGAGGCCTGGCGAGTGGTCGCGAATCGCGAGATTCAGCGCGCCGGCGATCGCGTGCAGCATGCGCGTGTAGGGCATCAGCGCGATGAAGCCCAAGGCGACGAGCGCGTGCGCCCACCACAGCGCGAAATGAATTGCGGCGGCGGTTTCGAGATTTACACCAACGGCGGCAAAAGAAAGTGCACACAAGTAGCCGATTGGCGACAGACCTGGGAGCGGCGTTTGCGCGAATACAATTCGCAGGCCTTCGACGAGGTACCCAGTGATGCTGATAGCGATGAGGGCCAGCAGGATGCTGACGTCCGCCGGGCTGCGCGCGAAGCTGCCGACGTTTCGCCAACGGCGCACGAGAAACATCACGCAGCCGCCAATGAGCGCAAGCCCGAACGCATCCATCACGATTTCATACACGCCGAAGTAAACCCCTTTGTGAAACAACGGGTTCTCCGGCTCGCGCCCGAGAAAATCGGCCAGCAAATGTTCGATCGCAATCAAGGTCGTTCCGATCAGCAACACGACAAAGCCGCTGAAAAGGAGCACGTGAGCCAGGCTAGCGGCGCCGCGGCCCCACACGCGCCGCTGAAACAGCACTTCGCGAACTAGCCGTCCGAGCGCGAGCGACCAGTTGACGCCCGCGCCGTCGCGACGGCCTTGTTTCCACAAGCGAACCTGTCGAAGGACGCCATAAATCCAGATGCCGATGGCGGCCGCGGCCAGCACGTAGAACAGTGTTTGGGCCCAGCCGGGCACGTTGCCAAAGATCTCGCGCGACAGTGGCGTGGGCGCGGCGGCTGCGAAGATTTCAGGCACCGGGACATGCCGCATGGTTTTGCAGTTTTTCGATAAGTTCGGGCACGATGGCATAAACGTCGCCGACCAGGCCGTAGTCGGCCACGTCGAAGATCGGCGCGTTGGGGTCGCTGTTGACGGCCACGATCGTTCGGGAGTTTTTCATTCCCGCCAGGTGCTGCACGGCGCCGGAGATGCCGAGGGCGACGTACAGCTGCGGCGCGACGATTTTGCCGGTTTGGCCGACTTGCAGTTCGTTGGGCGTGATGCCGGCGTCGACAAGCGCGCGCGAGCTGCCCGTGGCGCCGCCGAGCACGTCGGCGAGCCGGCCCACAAGTCGCTCGAAGTCTTCGCTGTTTTTGATTGCCCGACCGCCGGAGATAACGACTTTGGCCTCGGTGACATCGGGCCGGGCATTTTTCTTGGACTGGATCCCTTCGTGAACGGCCCGCGAGGTCAGCAGCGCGGCATCGATTGTAAGCGATTCAATCGGATGCGCGTTTGCAGCGACTGGTGAGGCGGGCGGATAGCCGGAGGCTCGGACCGTAACGACCTGCGGTGTTCCAAGAAGCCGAAGCGTTGCGGTGACAGCGCCGGCGTACTGCGGGCAATCGAAGTGAAGTTGTCCATCGATCAGCTCATGCCGCAGGACATCGCTGGCCATGGCGCCGCCAAGGAGGGCAGCCGCGCGCGGCAGGATATCTTTGGAGAACGTCGAATTCCCCGCGCAGACGAGGTCGAATTGGCGATCGAACGCGACGTGTGCAATCGTGCGCGCGTATGGCTCGGCAAGCGCATGGGCGAGCGACGGCGAGTCGACAACCAGCGAGGTCGCAAATTGGGCCGCATCGGCCGCAACGCAACCCACCTGATGTCCCAGCACGAGCCAAGCCGCATCACCGCCGGTGGCCTTCGCAACCGATTGCGCAAACGCGAGGTACGATAGACTTGCCGGGCGTAGCGCCTTTCCGTCGTGTTCGGCAACAACTAATGTGCGCATGTTGGTATTGCGCCGCGCAGTCGTTCTAGCAATTCATCGACAGAGTGCAAACGTTCGCAGCGGCGCTCGGTTTCGGCGGAATGGTATCGAAGGATTTGTACGCGCGGCTCGAGCACTACGCCGAGGTCGGCGGCGGCGATCACATCGAGCGGTTTCTTGCGGGCTTTCATGATGCCGGCCAACGAGGCGTAGCGCGGCTCGTTCAGTCGCAAGTCGGTGGTGACGACCGCCGGCAGCGGCAGGCGGAGAGTTTCGATTCCATGGTCGGTCTCACGGTCGACTCGGATTTCCGCGCCCAGCAAATCCAGGCGCGAGGCGAACGTGGCTTGTGGCCAGTCCAAAAGCGCCGCGAGGAACTGGCCAGTTTGATTGGCGTCATCGTCGACTGCCTGCTTTCCCATGAGCACGAGATCTGGCCGCTCGCGCTCGACGACGGCGACGAGCAAGCGGGCCACATTCCACGGATCAAGCGGCTGGTCGCATTGAATGTGGATCGCTCGAGCGGCGCCCATGGCCAGCGCGGTGCGCAGCTGCTGTTCGTAAGCGTCTGGGCCTATGCCGACGGCAACCACTTCGACCGGGTCGGTTAGCTTTTCGCTGACGCGCACGGCTTCCTCGAGCGCGATTGCATCAAATGGATTGATGACAAATGGAATGTGATCGAGCGCGATGCGGCTGCCGTCGGCCGTGGCGACGATTTTTTGATCGGTGTCGGGGACTCGTTTGGTGGCGACGAGGATTTTCATGGAATGACGAACGCTTGCGACGAATGCACGATGCCCACCTAAGTTCCGAACCCTCCCTAGCCCCTCCCTACAAGGGAGGGGATGGGGCGTTCGATTTTGCCGTAATAGTTGCCGGCCATCGCGGCGCACTTGGCTTCGATGTCGGCTCGTTTGATGTAACCGGGCACGTCGAAGTAGCGATCCGCTTCGATTGACGTCACATCGTATCGGCTGCGGCCTTCGAGGATTAATTCTGCCATGATGACGCCGATGGCAGGACTTTGCACGATGCCGTGGCCCGAGAAGCCGCTGCAGTGGTACAAGCCCTCGATGTCGGGCATCTTGCCGCAGAACGGGCGGGCATCGGGCGTGAATGTCATGATGCCCGTGGTGACGCTCATCGGTGTGCGCTCGTCGATCCACGGGAACCGCTGCTGGGCCGCGTCGATCAGCCGGGCAACTTGAATCGAATCGCGTGCCGCCTTCATGCGCGACATGTCGAAGTCGACCGGCAGGGCGCGCATGTTGTGCTGGTCGGGCTCGGCGTCGTAGATGCCGACGATCAGGCCGCCGCTTTCCGGCCGGGTGTAAATTCGCAGCTCGCGGTCACGGATGGCCGGGCTCAGGCGGTCGACCGGATGCGCCGGGTCGGGCCGCGTCGTAAGGTAGTAATGGCCAATTGCGGCAGTGGGCAGCACGGTCTCGGCCATTTCGGCGTTGAGATACGACCAGGGGCCGCCGGCGTTGACCACCACCGGAGCGTGGCAGTCGCCAGCAGCGGTTCTTACGCCGGTGACGCGGCCGCTCTCGACAAGGATGTCGATCACCGGCGTGTTCGTTTTATATTGCACGCCGCGCTGGCGGCCGATTTTGATGTAAGCGCCGGCCAGCTCGGCAGGCTGCAGGTGGCCGTCGGTGGGGCAGTAACAGGCGTCCAAGAGATCGTCGGTGCGCATGTAGGGCATGCGGCTTGCGACTTCATCGATCTGCATGTGGTCGATGTCGAAGCCAATCGATTTGCCCATTTTCACCAGCGCGGCGATTTCCGCGGCGCGCTCGGGAGTCTCAGCGATTCGCAGCGAGCCCGTCTGCACAAAGATCTCGACGTCGGCGAGCTGCTCGAGCTCTTTGACGATCGCCACGCCGTCGATGAGCATTCGCGTGTGCTCGGCATTGCCGCGCAGTTGGCCGAGAAGACCGGCAGCGCGGCCGGTCGAGCCATTTCCGAGGCGCTCGCGTTCCAGCACGAGCACACGCGCGCCGCGGCCGGCGAGCTGCATGGCGGTGCTCAGGCCGGCCACACCGCCGCCGATGATGATCACGTCGGCTGTTTGTTGTTGGCCCATACGGCCATTGTAAATCGCCCAAGGCCGTTTAATACCGAAGAAAAGCGCATCTGTCCAGACATTTTCGCGCGTAGTGTTTTCGCGCGTATCGGCAAGAGGCTATCATCGAGAGCTAAGATTACGATCCTCCGTGCGCGATCGAACTATCGCGGTCGTGGAGCTATGCGTTGAATCCGCGCTACGAACGCTGGCGTTGGCTGACCTTCGGGATCACCTGGCTGATCTACGCCAGCTATTATCTCACGCGCCAATCGCTGAATGCGGCGAAGGTGGTCCTGGTTGATGGACCGCTTGGGATTACACGAGAGCAGCTGGGCCGCGTCGACGCAACCTACTTGGGCGTGTATTCACTCGGGCAGTTCTTTTTTGGCCCGTTGGCCGACCGTTATGGGCCGCGCAAGGTGCTGCTATTCGGAATGGGGCTGAGCGTGCTGGCGGCGATGGGATTCGGTTTGTCGACCACCCTCGCCGGGTTTCTGGCGTTTGCGGCACTGCAGGGCGTCGCCCAATCGACCGGCTGGAGTGCGGCGTCCAAAGTGATGAGCTCATGGTTCTCGCTGCGTGAGCGGGGCCGGGTGCTCGGCTGGTGGTGCACGCACTACACTGCCGGGGCGGCCGCGGCGAATCCGCTGGCGGCCTGGCTGATGGATTATTGGGGTCGTTTGGTGCCGGCAGGAGTAGCCGGATATGGCTCCGTGCCGTTCTGGCCGGCCGCGTTTTGGGGACCGGCGGCCGTGCTCTCGGTGATCATTGTCGTCGCCTGGCTGCTGCTGCGTAACCGGCCGGAAGACGTCGGCTTGCCGCCAATCCACGAATATCACCGGGAAACGGATTCGCGCAATGTTGAAGCCAATGCCTTTGAACCGGCCGATGTCAGCACCTGGCAGTTAATCGGCGAGGTGCTGAGCAAGCCAATTGTTTGGTTGCTCGCGATTGCGTACTTTCCCATCAAGCTATCGCGATATGCGCTTTATACGTGGGGTCCGGTCTTTGTGGCGGACAGTCTTGGTACGGATGCATTTACCAGCAATCTCATTTCAATCTGGATGCCTTTGGGAGGCATGGTGGGCATCGTCGCAAGCGGGTACATCAGCGACACACTTTTCGGTGCGCGGCGCGCGCCGGTGACTATTTTGTCCTTGCTGGCGACGGCGGGCGTCATGCTAGTCGGGCTGATGCGAATCGAGAGCTTGCCTCTCATGTGCGTGTACTTTTTCCTGATTGGGGTTTTTCTTTACGGTCCCGATTCCATGCTTTCGGCCACTGCGGCAATCGACTTTGGCACCAGGCGGACGGCCGGCGCAGCGACTGGTTTTGTCAATGGCGTCGGCTCGGCAGGTGCCATATTGGGAGGCTATTTGCCCAGCGTCATGGCGGACAAGAGCACATGGACTCCGTTCCTTGCGGTATCATTGGCAGGTATCGTTGTTTCGGCAATCGTTTTGATACCGCTATGGCGCGTAAAACCACCGACATCGTAGCGCGGGTGCTTGCACCCGCCATGACGAACCGGCGGGCGCGCGTCACTCGCCTGATTGTATGAATCAATTCCATTCGACCGTTGGAAAAAAGTCGTACAGCTTCGATGGCTTGCCGGCGCTAATGGCCAAGGCGTCGCCGGCGCGCAGCGGCGATGCGCTTGCCGGCATCGCGGCTGCGGATGACGAGGAGCGCATGGCGGCGCAAATGGCGCTGGCCGATTTGCCGCTGGTTCGGCTGGTGGAAGAGCCCCTCGTGCCGTACGAAATCGATGAAGTCACGCGGCTGATTGTCGATACGCATGATCGCGCCGCATTCGGGCCGGTTGCGGCAATGACGGTCGGCGAGTTCCGCGATTGGCTGCTCGGCTATGAGACGACTGGCGATGTGCTTGCCTCGCTCGCGCCCGGCTTGACGCCGGAAATGGCCGCCGCTGTCAGCAAACTGATGCGCAACCAGGACCTCATCCTTGTGGCCAGCAAGTGCCGCGTGGTGACGCGTTTTCGGAACACGATTGGCCTTCCGGGCCGGCTATCGATTCGGCTGCAGCCCAATCATCCGACCGATGATCCGCTTGGAATCGGGGCCTCGATCCTGGACGGCCTTTTGTATGGTTGCGGTGACGCGGTGATCGGCATCAACCCGGCGACCGATTCGATTCACACGGTGGTGCGGTTGCTCGGCATGTTGGCGGAGTTGATCGAGACGTACCGAATTCCAACACAGTCATGCGTACTGGCGCACGTGACGACACAATTGGCGGCGATCGAACGGGGCGCGCCGGTGGACCTGGTGTTCCAGTCGATCGCCGGCACGGAGAAGGCCAACGCCAGCTTTGGCGTCAACTTGAACCTGCTTGAGGAAGCGCAGCACGCGGCCCGTTTGCTCGGGCGCGGCACGGTCGGCAACAACGTGATGTATTTCGAGACGGGGCAGGGCTCGTGCCTGTCCGCCGAGGCGCACCACGGCGTGGATCAGCAAACGCTGGAAGCTCGGGCGTATGCGGTGGCGCGACGCTTCGAGCCTCTGCTTGTGAACACGGTGGTCGGCTTCATCGGTCCCGAGTATTTGTATGATGGCAAGCAGATCATTCGCGCGGGCCTGGAAGACCACTTTTGTGGGAAGCTGCTTGGCGTGCCGATGGGTTGCGACGTGTGCTACACGAACCACGCCGAGGCCGATCAAGACGACATGGACAATTTGCTTACGTTGCTCGCGGTGGCGGGCTGCAATTATTTCATGGGCGTGCCGGGCGCCGACGACATCATGCTCAACTATCAATCGACGTCGTTCCACGACAGCCAGTACTTGCGGCAGCTACTGGGCCTGCGGCCCGCGCCGGAATTCGAGGCTTGGCTCGAAGAAATGCGAATCGCGCGTGGCGGCACGCGATTATTGCCGATCGAACCGCAGCACCGATTGATCGGGGCGGTTGCAAAACCATGATTGCATTCTGATCCTCGCCGGCACTTTATGGACCGTAACACCCTCGTAACACGCGATCCCTGGGCAAATCTGCGAAGCGCCACGCCCGCGCGCATTGCATTGGGTCGTGCCGGCGGCAGCTTGCCAACGCGCGAGTGGCTGGACTTCAAGTCGGCCCATGCGGCGGCACGTGATGCGGTGCACTGCGCGTTCGATGCCGAGCAGCTGGCGGCCGAGGTCAAGGCGCTCGATGTTGACGTCGTTGTTGTCGACAGCGCCGTCGGGGACCGGCATACGTATTTGCAGCGGCCGGATCTTGGGCGGCGGCTGGATGAGCGCTCGCGTTACAAATTGCAGGAGTTGCCGCGGCCGCAAGCTGCGTTCGATTTGGCTATCATCGTGAGCGACGGGCTTTCGGCACTGGCCGTCCACCGGCAGGCAGCGCCGCTCTTGGCCGCGCTCCTGCCGCGGTTACGCAGTGAGGGCTGGGAACTTGCGCCCATTGTTGTAGCGCGCTTCGGCCGGGTGGCGCTACAGGATGAGGTCGGCCAGGTGCTCGGCGCGCAGCTTGCGCTAATGCTGATCGGAGAGCGGCCGGGATTAGGCTCGCCCGATAGCTTGGGTGCGTATCTTGTTTATGGGCCGCGGCCGGGGAACACCGACGCGATGCGCAACTGCGTTTCGAACATCCGCCCGGAAGGTTTGCCGCATGATGCGGCGGCCGAAACGATCCATTACCTACTTTGCGAAGCGCGCCGCCGACGATTGAGCGGCGTTCAGCTCAAGGACCAGCGCGCCTTGTCGTAAGACCGATACATAGAACGATGATCGCCAGCAGAATAGTTGGCGGTTCCGGCACTTCGGCAATCAGCACCGCGAAGGCATTCGCGCCGTGGGCCGCGTCGAACGAGC
>DASXWB010000065.1:0-1672 GCA_036503915.1 Lacipirellulaceae bacterium
CGCTGTCCCTCTTGCGGCGACTTGCTCGAAGTGCGGCATGATATGGACGCCCTAAAAACCAGGGCGGCGGCGGCATGGATCAAGCTGTTTGATGATCGTTACCGCCAAAATCTGTACCCTTACGGCTCCGGTGTTTGGGCAAAAAAAGAATGGGTCGTACCATTCATCGACAACGAGAACATCGTCTCAACCTTCGAGGGCAACACCAACCTATTTTGGGCGGAGCGTTACGGCAAGCAGCTGCACCTGGAAGACCTCTGGGTCAAGCAATGCGGCAACTCGCATACCGGTTCTTTTAAAGACCTCGGCATGACCGTTCTGGTTTCAGTGGTAAAGCAGATGATGGCCGACGGAATGCCGATTGACGCAGTTGCCTGCGCTTCGACCGGCGATACTTCCGCGGCCTTGGCGGCCTACGGCGCGGCGGCGGGCATTCCCACAGTGGTTTTCCTGCCGCGTAACAAGGTTTCCCCCGCGCAACTAGTTCAACCGCTGGCCAACGGCGCGTTGGTGCTTTCGCTGGACACCGATTTCGATGGCTGCATGGCTGCCGTCCAGCAGGTGACTAAGCATAAACACATCTACCTGGCTAATTCGATGAACAGCCTGCGGATCGAAGGACAAAAGACCATTGCTATCGAAATCGTACAGCAGTGCGACTGGGAAGTGCCCGATTGGGTGGTGCTACCGGGCGGGAACCTAGGCAACGTCAGCGCGCTCGGCAAAGGATTTTTAATGATGCACGAGCTCGGCCTGATCTCTAAGCTGCCGCGCATTTGTGTCGCGCAGGCGGAGAATGCCAATCCTTTTTACCGCGCCTTCTTGACCAATTTCGAGCGCTTCGAGCCTATCACCGCCAAAGAGACCCTTGCCAGCGCGATTCAGATCGGTAATCCCGTCAGTATTCGCAAGGCGATTGCGACCCTGCAACGTTTCGAGGGCGTGGTCGAACAGGCTTCCGAGTCGGAGCTTGCCGAAGAAACCGCGCGCGCCGACCGCACCGGAATGTTCAACTGTCCGCACACCGGCGTTGCGTTGGCGGCGCTGCGCAAGCTCGTTGAACGCAAAGTGATCCGCTCGCATGAACGGGTGGTGGTCATTTCGACCGCTAACGGACTTAAGTTCGCCGACCAAAAGATTGCTTATCATGCGGGCACTCTCGCCGGAGTCAAACCAGGACATCAGAATCGGCCGTTGGAGTTGAGTGCCGATCCCAAGCAAATTGCCGCCGCGATATCGCACTATGTCGAGCGCATGCGGCTGCTAGATAGCGTTAATGGCTGATCGCGAATCTAAGGACAGCGACAAAGCTGGCACCTTGCCGCTGCAAACCCAGTCTGGGGTGCAGCCCGAGTCGAACCCTGGCGCAGCACCCCGAGGCATCGGCACTATCGCCGTCCATGGCGGTGAGGCGCGGCCGAAGCTCGGCAATGCGCTGGCGACGCCGATCGTGCAGACCGCCACCTACACCTTTGCAAATACCGATGAGCTTCGCGACCATTTTGAGCGACGTATCGAGCGCCAGGAGTACGGCCGTTATGGCAACCCAACGCAACGTATCGCCGAGCAGAAGCTGGCGCAGCTCGAAGGGGCCGAGGATTGCTTGCTGTTTGCCAGCGGTATGGCCGCAATTACAACCACGCTGTTTGCCGTTCTCTCGCACGGATCACAT
>DASXWB010000066.1:0-5902 GCA_036503915.1 Lacipirellulaceae bacterium
CGTGTCGCCCGCGCCGCGCAGCGCGCCCACGAAAACCATATTGATCGCCAAAGGCAACATTGCGAAGGCGACAATTCGCAACAAAAGCGCGGCCAGCGGCACCACTTCGCTCGGCCGGTTGCCTAAGAAGAATGCCGCGAGCGGCGTGGCCGCCACGTAAAACACCGCGCCGGCGGCAACCATGATCGCGCTCGCCACGGCGCAAGCCATTACCACGCTGCGGCGGGCGCGCACCAGGTCGCGGGCGCCGAGATACTGGCCGGCGAGCGTGGCCGCCGAAATTTGAAACGCGCCGCCCGGCATGTAGCCCAGCGCTTCAACTTGAATGGCGATTCCGTGGGCCGCGGCCGCGACGTCGCCCAGTGAAAGGACGATCCGCAGGTAAATAAGATGGCAGATGCTGACCATGATCACGTCGAGGCCTCCGGGAACACCGATGCGCAGGATTCGGCGAATGAGGCCGCGATCGGGGCGCATGTCGCGAAGGCGCAAGCGGAAGCCGGCACGACCGCCGGCCAGCAGGGCAAGAAGAATTAGCGCGCCGCACACGTGGCCGATCGCCGTGCCCAGCGCGATGCCCGTCCAGCCAAATTCCGGCAGCGGGCCGACGCCGCGCGCAAGCGCGTAGCTCGCGGCCATGTTGACGGCGTTCACGACGGCCATGGTCACCAGGCCGCTGACCATGTCGCCCGCGCCGCGCAAGCAGGCCACGGCGACGCGCTCGACCATAATCGCCGGCAGCACGAAAAGCTCAATCGTGAGATAGCGCTGGGCGGCCGCGGCGGCCGTGCCTTCGAGGCCCATCAATGTCGGATAGAATCCCGCCAGCGGTAGCGCGACCGCCATCAATACCGCGGACCAGGCCAACCCGGTGACGATCGACTGGTTCATCACCCGATTGACCATGCCACGGTCACCAGCGCCGGCGAACCGCGCAATCATAGCCGTCGAGCCAAGCGCTACAAATCCGAACACATTGCCCACGAGCCACAACGTGTAAATCATAAGCGTCATTGCGGCGACGTAGGCTTCACCGGGCAGGAAATTCCCCGTGAGCCAAAGGTCAACGAAGCCCACGAGCAAGTGGAGCATTTGCTCGACGAGCACCGGCCACGACAATCGCAGCATCGGCCAAAACGTGCCGGGGGAGTCGACCAGGGAGGTGGACATGGGTGGGTGAGTAGGTGACTGGGTGAGTAAGTGAGTAGGGGAGAAGCTGCGAAGTTTAAGTGTGAGTTACTTGATCACCTACTCACCCACTCACATACTCACCAATTTGGCAAGTTTCCGGCCCGTCGTGCTGAGCGGCAAGGATGCGAGCTCAGCGCCTTTGACCCAACGCACCGGTGCTCCGTTGGTCGAACGGGCCCGGCCGCCGGCGTAAGCGGCCTCGTAGCAGTCCAGCGTGATGCGGAAGCGTGTGACGCCATGCTTCAGTCTCTTTAACAGTGGGCCTGGGATGCATCGTATTCCAGTTTGCAGCAAGACTTTTTCAGCCAGCTCGCCGGCGGCAAACAGTGGTCCTTCGCCTTCGATCGCGAAGCGCGGAAAATCCCACAGGCCGGCCCAGCGCTCGCGCGGGCCGCATTGGCGCAGCAATATGCGGCCGCGACGCCGCACGACCACCGCCGCCTCCCGCACGAGGATGTACGCTGCGCGACTCTTGGGCCGCGGTATTTCGTGCTGCAGGCTGCTGGCGTATGCCGCACACAAAACCGATAGAGGGCATTCACGGCATTCAGGTTCGGCCGGCGTGCAAACAAGCGAACCGAGTTCCATGAGCGCCTGGTTGAACTGGGCTACATTCGTTCGGGGCAGGATCTCTTCAGCGGTTTGCCATAACAAGCGCTGGCCGGCCGCACTCGACGTGTCGCCTTCGTAACGAATCAAGCGGCTAAGCAATCGGATTGTGTTCGCCTCGAGAATTGGTGCACGCCGGCCGAAGGCGATCGAGGCGATGGCTCCGGCCGTGTAGCGGCCGATTCCCGGCAGCTTGATGAGTTCGGCCGTGTCACTTGGGAATTCGCCGCCGTGTTGCGCGACAATCTCTTTGGCCGTGGCGTGCAGCTGGCGGGCCCGCCGATAGTACCCCAAACCTTCCCATAGACGCAGCACTCGCTGCTCGTCAGCGGCAGCCAGTTGATGCACATCCGGAATTGCCGCGGTGAACCGCTCGAAGTATTCGCGCACGGTGGCCACCTGCGTCTGCTGCAACATGACTTCGCTGACCCACACGCGGTAAGGATCGCGCGAATGGCGCCAGGGAAGATCGCGGGCGCGATCGCGATACCAGGCCAAAAGTCGGCGACGAAGCGATTGACGCTGAGCGGATGAGAATGCGGGACGGGCTTGCCGTTCGCTTGATTTGCGCTCCGCCGCCGTGGACATGGACGAATATTCTCACGCAAAGGCGCTGAGGCGCCAAGGAACTAAGACCACTTGCCCGCCTCGGAAACTTTGCGCCTTGGCGCCTTCGCGTGAGATACCTGCGGCGAAATCGTGACGAGCGCTTGCGATGCGGAATCCGACGCCGGGCAATTTGCGCAGGAGCTGCAGGCGCCAGTTGCGCTTCGCATCCAGTGGCGCCATGCGCGACGCGCGAGGAATGCTGCGGCGACGGCGACAATCACAATGGCGATGGCGTCTTGCATGGGACGGGACGCGTGGGGCAAGCCCCGCCGCGAATCGCTAAATCATCCGGATTGTTACTTGGTAGGTTATCAGTGCGGCGACATAGGCCAGCGTCGTCATGTAGCCGAAAGTGAACGCCGGCCAGCGCCAGCTATTTGTCTCCCGGCGAATCACCGCCAGCGTGGCCGCGCACTGCGCGCACAACGCAAAAAACACCATGATCGAAAGCGCCACGGCAAGGTTGTAGACGGGCTGACCTGTGTCATCCCAGCGGGCGGCGCGCAGCCGGTCGCGAAGGCGGTTTTGGTCACCCTCCCCACCGACGTCGACATCGGGACCGAGATTGTAAATTACGCCCAATACGCCCATGACCACTTCGCGGGCCGGGAACGACGCAATTGCCGCGCTGCCAATTCGCCAGTCCCAACCCAGTGGCCGCACCACCGGCTCGATCCACCGACCGGCGCGGCCCAAAAAGCTATAGCGCTGATGCAGGCTGGCTTCCAGCCGTGCGAGATTCTCCGGCAAATCAAACTCGGCGCGTTCCGCCGGATCGGTGATCGCCGCGCGCTGGGCCGCGATATCAGCCGCCACCCGTGCTTCGCTGTGCGGGTAATAGGCCGCCGCCCAGACGACGATTGTCACCGCGAAGATCACGGTGCCGGCGCGCACCAGGAACGCCCATCCGCGCTCCGTCATGCGATAGGCTACGGTCCGCAATGCGGGCACCTTGTAGCTCGGCAATTCCATGACGAACGGCGGCGTCTCGCCGCGCAAAAGCGTCTTCTTCAAAACCCAAGCGACCACAACTGCGACTATCGCACCGACCAAATACATCGCCAGCAGCACCAAACCTTGCAGCCCCACGACGCCGCCCAAATAGGAATGAGCCGGCACGAACGCCCCGATAAGAATCACGTAGACCGGTAGCCGCGCGGAGCAACTCATCAAGGGGGCGATGAGTATCGTGGCCAATCGGTCGCGGCGGTTCTCGATGACGCGCGTGGCCATGATGCCCGGCACCGCGCAGGCAAACGACGACAGCAGCGGGATAAACGACTTGCCGCTAAGTCCCACGCCGGCCATCAGCCGGTCCATCAGGAACGCGGCCCGGGCCATGTAACCGCAGTCCTCCAGGATCGCGATGAACATAAATAAAATGAGTATCTGCGGCAGGAAGATCACGACGGCGCCGACACCGCCGATCACTCCGTCGACGACAAGCGATTGCAGCGCGCCCGCCGGCATGATGCTTTCCATCCACCCGGCGAGACCGCCCACAAGGCCGTCGATGAAGTCCATCAGTGGCACAGCCAGAATGAAGATGGAAGAGAAAAGCACCAACATCGTGGCAATTAGAACTAACGAGCCCCACAGTTTGTGCGTGAGCACCGCGTCGATGCGGTCGCTGACGTCGGGCCGCTGTTGCAAATGGCGACGACACACGCCGTCCAGAATGCGGGCCACCCAATCATAACGGGCGATTGCTTCCACGGCCGGAACCGGCAATCCGGCGGCGGCCAGCTCGTCCCGCTGCTTTCGAAGTTTCGCGGCAACTTCGCTGGCGCTCCCATTGAGCAACTCGCTCTCCAGATAACCGCTCGTGTCCAAGAGCAACCGCTCAACTAGCACAGGGGGAATTGCGCTCGTTGTCGTTTCGTCGAGCCAGGCGGCTAGATCGTGCGCGCGGCGCTGGAATTCGGCCGGAAACGGGTTGTCGCGATTTCCGACGGGGTTCACGGCGGCATCAGCAAGAGCGATTTTGAGCCGCTCCAACCCGGCGCGGCGATTGGCTTGCACCGGGATCACCGCCACGCCCAGCCGCTCAGCCAGCCCTCGGATGTCAATCTCGATCTGCCGGTCGCGCGCGATGTCGGTCATGTTGAGCGCGACCACCGTCGGCAGTCCAAGCGACAGAACCTGGCTGACCAGAAAAAGGTTTCGTTCCAGGTTGCTGGCGTCGACGATCGACAGGACGACGTCGGGGGACGGCGCATTCTGTCCGCGCCCCAGCAATACATCAACAGCGACCATCTCATCCGGCGAGCGCGGGGCAAGGCTGTACGTTCCGGGCAGATCGATCAGTTCGAAGATCTGGTCGCTGTGCCGCAGGTGGCCGATCTTCTTTTCAACGGTGACGCCCGGGTAATTGCCGATCCGCTGCCGCACACCAGCCAGCGCGGTGAAGAGGGTGCTCTTGCCGGTGTTAGGATTGCCCACCAGTGCGATCCGAATCGTTCTCGGCGGGGCGGCGTTCGTCATGGGTGAGTACGGAGTACTTGAAATGTAATTGGCCGATTAATCAAGTCCGTTAGCGTGCCAGTGGTAATTACATAAGTTCCGTGTACTAAGTACTGAGTACTGACGAGAAAACAAGTCAACCGTCCTCATTTGATCGCCGACTCGCCCTACTCACCTCGCACTACTAATTCAATGTGTTCTGCTTCGCGCTTTCGCAAGCTCAGCCGGTAGCCGCGCAGCTCGAATTCTAAAGGATCTCCCAGCGGCGCGGCGCCCAGGCAGCGCAACTGGACACCCGGCGTGACGCCCATTTCCATAAGACGCCGGCTGATTTCGTCGGCGCCGGTGACTCGCGCGACCCGGCCCGACTCGCCTGCTGAAAGCTCCGCGGCGATGCGCGTCATGCCGTCTTCCTCGGCGCTACCAGCACCTGGACTTGTGCGTCCTCGCGAAAACAAAGCCGGCTGCCGCCAACGCGGATGATACAAGGAGAGCCGCCTCGGACAATTTCAATGCGCGCGCCCGCGCGCAAGCCAAGCTCTTCGAACCGGCGAATTGCCTCCGGCGGACCGATAAGTTGCCAGATTTCAGCGACTTGCCCTGCGGCGAGCAGCGTAATTGGTAAAAATTCGCGCATGCGTCAGCGGGCCTGCACGGCGTTGCTATTGAGATTCAATCTCAAAACCTAGCGCGATTGTAGAGTAATTGGCTCCGGCTTTCAACAGCCTCTTATGAGAAAAAGTGCCAACCGAAAAGTGCAGTGTCGACTGGTCAGTTGCCGTCGACCGCTCCGACTGTCTCCACGCCCGGCAAGACCCGCAAGTTCGTCGAAAGATAGAACGGCATCGGCTGGCCATTGAATTGAGCCTCGGCGAAAACCGCGGCGAAACCGTCTGCCGGTCTTTTAAGCTCGATGACAAATCGTCGGCCGTCGCCTTCTTTGGCCGGCACGGCCTTCGATTCCCAGCGCGCTTGCCGGAAATCGCGGCTTTCGGAGGCAGCGATCCAGGAGCGAACGGCCTCTGGTTGT
>DASXWB010000067.1:0-4643 GCA_036503915.1 Lacipirellulaceae bacterium
ACGCTTCCCCTTAGAATTCGGGCCATATTTCCGCGTCAGCATTCATTCCCAATTCGGCAAGTTGCTTTTCGAATTTCGGATCAAGCTTTTTGCACTCATATGCCAAACGTGTGCGATCAACGCGTTCCAGCTTTTCCCGCACTGCTTCTTGCACGGCCCGGCTGCGATTCGGGAAATGCCGTGCGGCAACCAACTGATCGAGTCGTCGAACTAAATCATGATCCAGCGTGATAGCAATTTTATCGCTTGCCATAAAAACACCCTCGGCGACGGCAGGTATGATAAATCATCATACCCGGGCATGGCACTGGCATCAATTGGGGATTCCTGCAAGTACGTCGCGGTAGACCGCCGCGACGCCGGCGGCCATCTTCTCATCGGAGAATGATTCGGCGTGGCGACGCCGCGCGCCGCGGCTGAACGCAGAGTAATCCAGTTCGCCCTCAATCATCTCTTCGATCGCGCTGGCCAATTGGCTCACACTGCCCGGCTCGACCAACAAGCCGGTCTGTCGATGCGTGACCGCCTCGGGCACACCTTCCACGCGCGAGGCGATGACCGGCAAACCGGCCGCCATTGCTTCCAGCACGACCATCGGCAACCCTTCGCCAAAAAGACTGGGCAGCACGAACACGTCGATCTTCGCCAGCTCGCGGTTCACGTTGCGCGTGAAACCGATCCAGTCGACCGCTCCTTCAAGGCCCAGCCGCACGGCCAGCGCACGAGTTTTCGTTTCGTACCCGGCCGATTCAAAGCTGCCGACTGCGCGCAAACGCACGTTAAAACCGCGCGAGCGCAGCGCGGCAAGCGCCTCGAGCAGGATCTCAATTCCTTTCCGCGGCCGGAACAGCGCGATCGCCCCCAGCGTCCATGTGTGCGTCGGCGCCGCGCGCTCGATGCGGTGACCGGTGAGAGGCACGCCGTTGGGCACATAAACCACGCGCTCCGGCTGCATCCCGCGGCCGATCATGTACTCGCGCACGCTGGACGATACGGCGATGAGCCGGTCGGCATTGCGCGCGGTGGCCCACTCCACGAGCGCGTTGATTGAATTGAGCAAGCGGCGCGTCGAATCGCGGCCGGCCGGACTGTGAACGTGATAAACAAACGGCACGCCGGCCTGGACTGCCGCCATCCGGCCAACGAGCGCGGTGCGCGGCGTATGGGCATGAATCAATTCGTAACCATCACTGCGAACCACCTCGACAATGTGTTTCACGACGCGCAGATCGAACCGGCTGCACATTGGCAACTTGAACAGCGGCGCGTTCTTGCTCTGGCGGGCGTCTGGAAAGCGCCGCGGCTTGACGCACGCGAACCCCACCTCGCAACCAAACCGCGGCAACTGCCGGGCCAGCAAATCCTGCACGCGCTCGGCGCCCGAGTAATGCTCGCCGTTGACCAAATGCAGGACCTGGATCGTATTCGACCGGCTAGATGCGCAGGCGTTGGGAAGATCGGCACCGTACGTTGCGCGCTCCGGTATTTCCGCGACGTTGGCGAACTGCGGCGAAGTAGGGAACGGCACAACGCCAACAGGCGCCGCGGGCTGAAGGTCTGCAGCCTCGGGCGAAAGCGGGGAAGACATGCCGACACTCGTAGCAAATCGTCCGGGCCGATCAGCGTGGCACGACGCAGCGACTCGTGAGGTCGCGGCTCAAGGACTCGTGCCACAATCGCCGCAACCGTGCGGCGACCACTGCAAGTGTACCACGCCGCTTCGCATCGACCCGCGAGGTGCTTTCCAAAGCCGCCATTTATTGCGGTTGTAGCAAGGGTGCCGGCCTTGCATCCGCCTAAGGCAAGCCGCGCAAGTGAGTTTCGACGCATTCGGCAAGGATCGGCGGGTTGTAGCCGCCTTCCAATAGGCTCACGATGCGGCCGGCGCTGTGGACAGCGGCGATGTCGACCACGATTTTTGTCAGCTCGGCGAAGTCTTCGACCTCCAGGCCGAGCGAGCCGATGGGGTCTTCGCGATGGCTGTCGAATCCGGCGCTAACGAGCACGAGCTGGGGGCGGATGCGGGCGGCGAATTCTTCCAGCTCGCGGCGGAACCGATCGAGATACGCGGCGCGTGGCGTGCCGAAGGTGACCGGCAGGTTCCGCGTTGCGCCGAGGCCGCTCGCGGTGCCGGTTTCGTCCGCCGCGCCGGTGCCGGGGTAGAAGGGCCAGCGGTGGATCGAAAAGAAGCCCACCCTGCCGTCGGCGTAGAACATGTCCTGCGTGCCGTTGCCGTGGTGCACGTCCCAGTCGACGACAAGCACGCGGTCGAGCTGGTGTTCCGCGAGTGCGGCGGCCGCGGCAACCGCGATGTTGTTGAACAGGCAGAAGCCCATGGCGCGTTCGGCGAGGGCATGATGCCCGGGCGGCCGCACGATGCAGAGGACAGTCGTTGCTTCGCCGGCAAGCACGCGGTCCACTGCATCGCAGGCGGCGCCGGCGGCCAGCCGGGCAACATCGGACGATGCAGGGCTGACGACCGTATCGGGATCGAGGCGTCCGCCGCCGCGCGATGCCAGGGCGGCGACGCGGTCGATGTGCGCGGCCTCGTGCACGAGCTTCAGCCGCTCGCGCGACGCAGGCTGCCAGTTTGGCCGGACGCATTGCGCCGCGAGGCCCGTGCGATCCAGGCGCGCGATTATTTGGCGCAGCCGCTCGGGCTGTTCCGGGTGTTGTCCCGTGTCGTGGTCGAGAAAGCGCGGATCGTAATAAAGAAGTGTCATGAGAAACGCGGCACATCAGCCCGAAGTGCAAGCGAGGGATTTACGTCCGGATCGTCACGAGCCCATCGGAGGAAACTTGCGATCTCTCGCTTGCGCTTCGAGCTAGTGCCGAGGCGGCAATAAACTCCGCCGGAGGAGGCGATAACTTGAATGCCAGGCACGTCCTTGGTACAGTGAAAGTGGCACTTTGTATAGAGAGAGGAAGGCGCATGATGCCGATGAAACTTTCCAATTGCTTTTCATGTCCGGCGAGCGCGCGTCGCTATTTCGGCCGATGGGCGCTTGTGCTAGTTGCCACCGGCCTGGCGCCCGTGGTTTACGCTCAGCAGCCCGCGGTGCAATATCGCAGCGATCCGCCGGACGCCAGGCTCAAGACATACGGCGGCGTGGCTCGGGCTCTGGTCAAGCAAGGGAGCTACGCGGCGGAGAAAGCCAAGATCGATGAGTATTTTGACAAGTTCTACTTTCCGGACATGACCGGCACCAGCCCGGAAGAACTTGGCCGGCTCGGTGACTCGCGCTACAAGCTGTTCAAAGAGTATTTATGGGAAAGTACCGACGCCGCGTTCCAGCAGACGCTGACGAACAAGGCCTTCTCGGCGATGCTCAACGTGCTCAGGCCGCAGATTCCGCCGTATCACCCGGCGGTGCGTTTCAATGCCGTGCTCGTGATTGGCATGCTCGACCAGCAGTACGGCGTGGAAGGTTCGCGGCCATCTGTGCCGCTGCCGAAGGCGACCACGGCGCTGGTGTACATCGTCGACTCCGCGACGGCGAAAGAGATTTTCTCACCGGCCGTGATTCTCGGTGCAGTCATTGGTTTGGAGCGGCATGCGCAGTTGCGGCAATCGCTGGCCGCCCCTGATGTGGCGAAGATGACCGCCGCGCTGCTCAAGCTCATCAACCACGACAAGCCGATTCAGGACATGGACCCGGCCGCGTACGCCTGGCTGCGATTGCGGGCGGCGAGCGCGCTGTCGCACCTTCGCACGGCGGGACCCGATAACAATTCTCACAACGCGGTCGTGAAACTGGCGGGCGAATTAAAGTCGATGGACGACCGCTGCGAGGCCGCGGCGCTTTTGGCTAGGATCGATTACAAGCAGGTGAAGCTGGAAGATCCGGCGGAGAGTGAGCCGCTATTGAAGTTGGCGCGCGATCTGGCGGCCGAAGAAGCCAAGCGGGCCAAGGATTTTCAGCAGGAGGAAGTGGGTCTTGGTGGCGGTGTCAGTATTGGTTCGGGTATCGGCCGGGGTGAATACGGCGGTGGTCGCAGCCCGTACTCGCCGCGCGGCATGGGCCAGTATGGCGGCAGTTATGGCGCTACCGGGGATGCTCTCGAGGAGCAGGAGCGCTTTCCGCGCCGGCACGTGCTCGCGCGCCTTACCGATTTGAAGACCGGCTTAGAGGCGGTGAAGCCCGCCGTGCCGGCGGAAACACAAGCCAAGATCGACGCGATCTTAGCGGCGATTGCGCCCGTGAGAACGCAGGCCGTCGACAAGGAAATTGGCGAGCTGGCGTTTGCCAGCTCGATCGTGGCCATGGCGGCGGCGATCGAGGCCGCAGCCAAACCGGCCGACGCGCCGGCCGCTGCCGACGAGGAGGAATCCGCCGACGAGTTCCAAACGCCGGTGGAGCCGCAGGAATCAAATCCGGAACAACCGGGGCCGCTACAGCCTGTGCCGCAAGCGGGTCCACAGCAACCTGCGCCGCCACGACCGACTCCGCCACAACCGGCATCGGAGCAACCCGCGCCGCAACAAGAGTAGCTGCAATCCTGCGAGTTCAGCCGGCTCAACCTCTGCCTTACATAGCCGGACCATTTCGGTTCGGCATTTTTCTTACACAGCCGGACCATCTTGGTCCGGCGTCGCTGTCGTAGCGCTGACTGTTCCCGGCCAAGATGGCCGGGCTATGTAG
>DASXWB010000068.1:0-3563 GCA_036503915.1 Lacipirellulaceae bacterium
GGCGACGGCCTAGTCCAGATCTTCGAAGTGGGTCTCTGAGTGCGTGACCCACACGCCGTTTTCTTCGTAGCTCACGGTCGAGAAGCTGCGCAGTGCGCTGGCTACGTCTAGCAACTGCTGTAGCTGCGGGATGAAGAAGCCGGCCTGCAGCATCATCGGCGAGGGGGGCTGCGCCTCCTCATAGTCGCCATCCTCATCTTCCTCTTCGACTTTGAGCTTGCCGATGGCCACGTCGAAGCCGTAATCGATCCACGGGCGGAACAGGTCGATGAACTGCTCGAAGTTGAAATACGAGACCATGGCCGCCGGCCGATTCAGGTCGAGCGACGTATCGACGTCCAGCTCGGTCTTGCGCAAGAGCCGCTCGGAGGTGCCCGGCATGAGGCTAATGGCGGCGACCGAGTCATTTAGCGCCGCATTCACGGCAATCTGCGAATCAACGCCCCATTCCTCGGGGAACTCATACACATACGCCGTGCCGGCGCCTTCGAGCTGTCGCTTCTCCGGCTCGGGCATGGTGAAGTCGGGCGCATCGTCGGGGTTCAACTCGCGCACAATTTCAATTGCTTCGCCGGCGATGTCGAAATACTCCGTCCACGCCTTGCGCAGCTCATCGGCATCGCTCACGCCCGCGATGATCGCAAACTCAAGCATGGGCAGCGGCTTGGGCGATTCGGGCATGGGGCGGAACCAGCGCTTGCTTTCGGCCGATGTATCCATCACCAGCGCGCTCTGGCCGTCCTGCAGCGCCGGGATGAGATGCCCCCGAGTGGTTTGATCCAGGCGTCTCAGCAGCGGCAAGGCCCGCTCGCGGACCTCTCGATATTCAGCCCAATCATCGGGTTCGGCTTTGCTCTCGGCAATTTTCTCGACCCGCTCGGCGATTCGCTTGAGTCCGTCGACCATCGCCTCGTAATCCTCGGGGCTGTCCTTGGTGCGCCCGGCGACAAACAGCATCGGGCTGCCGCCGACGTGGTTGAGAATGGTGAGAGGCTTGGAGCTGTCGGCCATAGGCTGCGGGCTCGATTGGTATTGAAAGCCTTCGTAGCCGCGACTGGTGAGGAATGCGACCATCGCGGTCTCGCTCGGTTCGCGCATGTATTTCTTGAATTGGTTGCCCAGCGAGCGAATGTCTTCCACAAGCGGCTCGCTGTCCTCCTCCGGAATTTCGGCGGCGGCGAGAGCCTGTTCGGCCATGCCGGCCAAATCGTCGATCGTGCGCTGCGGTGAGCTGATGCCCTCGGCAAGTTTCTTGCTGATGTAGCCGATGGAGGTCACGCGCTGGTCGGCGTGCTTCTCGAGCCGCTTGATGGCCGCATTTCCGACGAGCGAATAGCCCTGGCCCATTTTTTCGAGATGATCTGTCGAGCTGCCGACCGAGAGAAGCACGAAGTCATCCACGATGCCCAACGCCACGACCAGTGTTTTTTCGCTGATGATCGGCTGCCACTCGTCGATCTGTTCGAGGTCACCCTCATCAGCTTCTTCGCGCATCTGGTCCCAAGGGATCATCGAGCCGTCGAGCCGCAGCGTAAGAAATTCGCTTCCCCCGACCTGCTCGCGCTGCAAACGGGGCGAAAGTTCCGGCTGCTGCTCGTCCAGCAGATTGCGGATCACCGAATGCAGCTCATCGAGTTTTCGCTCGGCCCGCGCGTTATCCTTGATCCGCCAGCCCCACACGAGGCTGGGAACTTTGAACTTGTCGGCATGCTCCTGGAGCAGCTCCATCAAGCGCGCATTCATGACCTCTTCGCGGTCCTGCTGGGCGGCAGCCGCTTCGATGCCGACGTTGCGCTGCAGCGTGTTAAGCTCCATGAACAAGTCGAGCGCGCCGGCGATATCGGCGCCGCCGTACAGAAACATCTCTTCAGAGAACATTTCCTTTAAGAGAGCGACTGCCTCCTGGCCTTCGGACGATTCGATGTACTCCTTGACCTGCGCGATTTGCGGCACGTTGGCCGCCTGCCATTGAAACGTGATCTGCATCTTGATCATTTGAATGACCGGAATCTCCATCAGCCGGTCGAAGGCCTCGCTCTCCAGCAGAATATCCCATTGCTCTTTGATGCGGAGGCTGGCGGAATAGACCGCGGCGTCGGCCGGCACCATGCGCAGCGAACGCGCCTGCTCGGCCAACGGTGCCGCGGGCAATCGGGTCGCGCCAATGAAAAGAGCCACCAGCGTGAACAAGATGCAAAACCGACGATGCTTGATCATGGATTTCCCCTTATGGAAAGCTGACGGTCGTACGTCGTTTGTATAGAAGCAGTCTGACGACTCGCCCGCCGGTTGTAAACTACCAGGGGCAGGTCGGCGGATATCTGAAAATGCAGGCGTCAGGAATTGACCAGTACGGGCGCAGACGAATCGGTCCCGGTTCGACCCGCGTTTGCTTGCTCCTCGGCCAGCGTGGTATATTTTTGGCACAGAAGCCGATGTCATGGGGTATCAGTTACCACCCGATCTTGATTGCCGCGTGCAAGCATACCTCGGAACCGGCGGATATCAAAACGAAGACGAAGTCCTTCGCGCCACGCTTGAAGAACGGGAGCAACTAAAACTACGCCGATGGAACGAAGGCAACCGCATTGCCATCGAGCAGAGCGAGCAAGGGCTTTCCAATCCGCTTGACGACGAAGCGGTTATCGCGCGCCTCCGGGCTGGACTCGCGAAAGAGGAAATTGCCGAGTGATTCCTCGTGCGATTTGGACGCCAATCGCGGAATCGGAACTCGACGACATTCTGTTCGACGAACTGGTCGCTTCAGCGACCGGTTCTCGAAAATATTACGAAAAAGGTACTTGGCAAAGCCTTCGCCGCGGTTATGATGTGCTTTACTGGACGTGCGTATAGTAAATCGCGTTCGCTCGTCAATCTCAAGCGCGCGGGAGGTTGCCATGCTCACCATGGTCGACAACGCCGGCTCGGCCAGAACGGCCCAGCCACTGCAAAAATTGCGCGACATTTTCGGCTTCGAAGAATTCCGCGAGGGCCAGGCCGAGGTCATTTCACGACTGCTGGATGGTCGCTCCACGCTGGCCATCTTTCCCACGGGCGGCGGCAAGAGCTTGTGTTACCAATTGCCCGCGATGATGCTCGACGGGCTGACGGTCGTCGTCTCGCCGCTGATCGCGCTGATGAAAGACCAGATCGATTTTCTGACCGAACATCGCATTCCGGCAGCCCGGCTCGATTCGAGCCTGGAGCGCGACGAGGCCCTCCGCGCGTACGATGACCTGCGGGCACGTCGAACACGGCTCCTGTTTGTCTCGCCGGAGCGGCTCGGCAACGAGCGGTTCTTGCAGTTGCTCTCGCGGCAAGAAATCAGCTTGCTGGCGGTCGATGAGGCGCACTGCATCAGTGAGTGGGGGCACAACTTCCGGCCCGATTACTTGAAAATCGCCACACTGGCCAGGCAGCTTGGCGTCGGCCGCGTGTTGGCGCTAACGGCCACGGCCACGCCGGAGGTGGCCGCCGACGTGACCGCAGCGTTCGACATCGACGCCGTCGACATCGTGCATACCGGCTTTTACCGGCCGAACCTCGAATTACGCGTTACGCCG
>DASXWB010000069.1:0-2851 GCA_036503915.1 Lacipirellulaceae bacterium
GGTGGACCCGAAGTTGCAGCAACTTCGCCGCGCGGTCACGCTGAGCGAAGAGCAGTTGAAGAACAAGCGTCTCACGGTCGCCCAGGATATTGTCTGGGCGCTGATCAATAATCCTGCGTTTTTGTATAACCACTAAAGTAGCAGGCACACTCCGTGTGCCGTCCGCCTTACACCAAACTGCTACGGCACACCGACTCCGGCACCCGGTTCAACCGGTCGCCGGGCGCCCGGTGCCTGCTACAACCAGCGGAGGCTCTCCATGTTTCGAATCATTGGCCACAGCGGCAAAGATTTGTGCGACGCTCATCTCAAGCCGAGCCGGCGTGACGTGTTGCGCGTCGGCGGAGCCGGCATGCTCGGTCTGTCGCTCAGCTCGCTTCTCAAGCTGCAAGCCGCTCAGGCGAGCGCGGAACTGGCCGGCGGCGGGCCCGGCTGGGGCAAGGCCAAGAGCATCATCATGGTTTATCTGCAAGGCGGGCCGAGCCATCTTGATTTGTGGGATCCCAAGCCGGACGCCGCGGAAAATATTCGCAGCGGCTTCAAGAACATCGGCACGAAGCTGCCCGGCGTGCACTTCACCGAGATTCTGCCCAAGCTCGCGCAGGTGAACGACCGCTTCACGATGATCCGTTCGATGAGTTACACGCCCAACGGCCTCTTCAATCACACGGCCGCGATTTACCAGATGATGACCGGCTACACGACGGACAAGGTGAGTCCATCGGGCCAGCTCGAACCGCCCAACGCGCAGGACTTTCCCAACTTCGGCTCGCAGATCGTGCGGCTGCGGCCGCCCACGGAGCCGATGCTGCCGTTCGTGATGCTGCCGCGGCCGCTGCAGGAAAGCAACGTCGTTGGCAAAGGCGGCTCGGCCGGTTTTCTGGGCAAAGCGTATGACCCGTACACGCTGTTCCCGGACGGCGATGACATGGACATGAACAAGATGGACCGCATCAAGGTCGACGACCTCACGATGCGGCCGGACATGTTCAAGGTGCGCCTGGAGCGGCGCGCGAAGCTTCGCGACCTCATCACCGCCCAGATGCCGGCGGTGGAAAAAGCCGTGGAGAAGGAAAACCTCGACGAATATTACCAGCGCGCGATCAACCTGGTAACGTCTGGCCGGGCTCGCGATGCATTTGACTTGTCGCAAGAACCGGCGGCGCTGCGCGATCAATATGGCCGCAACACGTTTGGGCAAAGCTGCCTGCTCGCGCGCCGGCTGATCGAAGCGGGCACGCGCGTGGTCGAAGTAATCTGGCCGAAGATCGCCAACTCCGACAACCATTCGTGGGACCACCATTCCGATCTTACCAAGCGGATGCGCGATCAGTCGGGCCCAATGCTCGACGCTGGGCTCTCGGCCTTGATTGAGGACATGGATAACCGCGGCCGCTTTGAGGACACGCTCCTGGTGTGCATCGGCGAATTCGGCCGCAGCCCGCAAAAGGGCGTCAGCACCTCGGGCAACAGCAACAGCGCCGACGGCCGCGACCACTGGCCGTATTGTTACACGGCCGTCGTGGCGGGCGCGGGCGTGAAGCGCGGCTACGTCCACGGCGTAAGCGATGCGACTGCCTCCGCACCGCTGGAAAACCCGGTGCATCCGACAGAAATCCTGGCCAGCATCTACCACGCGCTGGGAATCCATCCTGAAACAATCGTCTACAACCACCTCAACCAGCCGCGTGAGCTGGTGAAGGCCCAAGCGGTGACGCCGCTGTTCGCATAATGCGATTGCCACGCCTTCGGTTGCGTTTCTCGATTCGCTGGCTGCTGGTGCTTATCGCAGCAACGGCGACGTTGTGCTACGTACTCTTCGTCAGGCCGACGGTGATGTCGTACCGCTTTGTCAACGCCATCGAGCATCGCGACTACGCGGCAGCAGTTAGCCTCCTTCGGCTCGATACTTACCCCTACAGCGGTAGATTGCCGCCACTCAACCACACCGAATCCATCGATTACGCTTACGCTGAAGTATTGCCTCGCGATTGGAGCGATATTTGGGCGATGCAAAGACGGCTTATATTACGCGTTCGTCGTCATGACGACCGTGACGCTCGGTACATCGAATGGACGGAGGATTGGGACGTGGTCGCTCATATCAACGGATTAGAAATCGTTGTCATGAACGCCGACTCGGTTCGTTTTAACGCGAAAGGCTACGGCCTTAGAACTAACGCCTCGTCGCGACAACGCGACGGTGCGGCCGAGAATATCGATTAGCGTTGGTCCTCGCTTGCTTCAAGAATGAGCACCCAGTCTGCCGGGACGTTTGTTGGAGGGGCCGACGTCCATGAACCGTCCACACCGGGCTGGACCGGGCCGATGTCGCGCGATCCGCCGTTCGTTGGATTAAAGAACCTGGCCGTGTAGCGCTCGCTTTGCTCGAGCTTGTTCACTGTGACTGGCCAGGGCTTCGGCAAATAGATGACCCGTACCGAACCAGGCACGCCGGCTGCGTAGGGCACGATAAACTCGTCGGCACGGGCTTGCTCATCCGTCGGCGGACGTTGGTCGCTGTTCTCGCTCCATGTAGCCCATTCCAGGTGGGGTTCGAATCGGTGCCATGGGTAGCGCTCCAGCAAGCGCTTGGCGAAATCCATATGCTGCGAGCCGGGCAGTTTCATGGCCTCGTCCCACGGGAGCGTCCCATAGTTCCCGCCGTGCGGCGAGTTTCCGTAGGGCTGACCCTTGCGATTGACTTGCCAGATGCCGTTGGCGCCGTACGTGTGGCCGGCGGCACCGGAGAGTATGTTCGTCCAAAATAAGAGGCGCGGCACGTCGGCCGGAATTCGATCCAACAGCGCCTCGTAGGAAACTTCGGAGTTGAGCACGGGCATGGCGGGGC
>DASXWB010000070.1:0-2889 GCA_036503915.1 Lacipirellulaceae bacterium
AAGGCCGGTGAGGGATTCGCTTGGCGGCTAAGACCTCACCGGCCGCTTGTTTCAGGCGTCATTCTCGACGCCCCACGCTTCTCGTCGTTGTTATCTCGTGGCTGCACCAGGAGAGGAAATGGTCCCGTCGAACGAACCGGAGGTCGTGCTCGTGGCCGGGTTTATCGACCGTTCGACAGTGAAACTCCCCGTGGCGCCAGCGAAACGACCAGTACCACCCGTGACGGTGGCGGTTTCCACGACGGCGAGGACGCCGGGTGTCGGCGTTGGACTTCCTTGCCCACTAAAGGTTGCGTCCAGCCGGTCGCCGTTGGCCGCGATGAATTCATAGGATCCAGTCGCAGACAACGTGGCGAGGTTGACCTGGAACTGGATGACGAACGTGAACCGGCCGAGATGGGTCGCCGTTCCCGTGCCATTCGTAACTACAGACCGGATCGGAGGGTTTACTGAAATGATCGTATTGGTAAACACCCCATCCAGGCTGCCGCGGAAGGGTACTTGCTCTCCTGCCGCTACGGGGCTCGCGAGCCCTAGCAAGGCGAAGGTTGCCAGCACGAAGGAAGCCGCAGAACTGTTGCGTTTCATGGTATCTCTCCTTTTTGATCTGCGATATCATGAAAAAGTCATCGCCCGAGGCGCGCAGACCGAGCGCCGCGAGAGATGCCGGGCCGGTGAGGAGCTTGCTTGGCGGTAAGCCTCACCGGCCGCTTTTGCTTAACGAGCCGTACGGTTTAGCAATGCGAATAATGGGCTCAAGGTTCAGGAATCGTTTTCTTCCCTTTAGTCTCTGATTCCAGCGTGGTCTTCGCGGAGGCCTGATCTCCCGCGCTTGATTTCTCGTTCATCAGTTCCATGCGCCACTTGGCCGCCTCGTCCGGTTTGCCCCAGGCGTCGTAGAGCTCAACGATCTGCTCCAGGCCCTGGGTTAGCATGTATCTGTTTGTCGCGGAGAGTGACGCTTCCCGATCTTTGAGTCCCTGATAGCCTTTCAAGAGGGGAGTCTCGGCCTCGGCATAGCGCTTTTGCCCCAGCAGGCTGGCGCCTAGACCGCGGTGCGTTTCAAAATATTGCCACGTATCGGACTCTTTCGCGGCGCGGATCGCCAGGCACTCGATAAGGATCGTCTCGGCCTCCGCATACCGTTTTTGCCTGACGTAGTTCCAGCCAAGACTGCCCATCGTGTGGGTGATCGACGGATCGTCACAATCAAGCTTCTGTTTCTTGAGCGCGAGCGCTTCGAGAAAGAGCTCCTCGGCCCGGCTATAGTTGCCATGGTCTCGATAGGCGAGGGCCAGCGTATCCCTGGTCGCCATCGTCTTGGAATCATCGGGTCCGAGCGTCGCCCGCTGCCTGATGAACAATTCTTCGAGGCGTGGAACAGCCTTATCGAGCCGGCCGGTCATTCGGTACGTCGAAGAAATCGTATTTAGGGTGTTCAGAACTTCGGGGTGGTTTTCGCCTAGCTTCTCCCTGAGTTTTGGCCATGCTTCTTCCAGGAGCAGCAGGGCTTTGTCGAATTGGCCTCCGGCCGCATATGCCGCGCCTAGGTCGCGCATCGTGAACAGAGTTCCAACATAATCCGGACCGAAGGTTTCCTTCTGCCTGGCGAGCGTTTGCTGCAGCAAGGGAAGGGCCTGTTCGAATTGGCGATTCAGTGCGTAGATCTTGGCAAGATTACTTGTCGTTAGGAATGAGAATCTATCGCTGGGTCCGAGGACTTGCTGCGACTTTGCTTGTACGCGCTCGAGCATTTTCAGACCTTTGTCGCGCTGGCCGGTATTCGAATATCCCATACCTAGTTTGAATTCGGTCCAGAGCGCGTCCGGATGATCGGGACCGAGCGCCATCTTTTGGGCGGCCCAGACCTGCTCGTGGAGTGCCAGACTCTTGTCAATCTGTGCCTGGCTCTTGTCAACCTGGCCGCTGAATACCAGTGCCGCGGCCAACTCGCCCGTGCTTCGCAACGTCTCTGGATGATTGGGGCCAAGCAACGCCGCGCGGGTTTGGCGGGCCTTCTCCAGTGGTCCGATCGCCTTGGCAAAGTGTCCTAGCATCCGCTGGGATGTCCCCAGCGTGTGCTGCAGGCGGGCCACGGTCAGCGGGTCGCCCACCGCCTCGGCATCGAGTTGCGCGGCGGCCTGCTCCAGCCGCTCTCCCAAGAGCGCGCGTAGCGGCGCGCCCTGCTGCTCTTCCCGCGGGTCGAGTTCCAGGAAGATGGAACCAAGAATCTCGTTGCTTTTCTCCACCTGGGCCAGCCGTCGTAGGGCCAGAGTGTTTGCCCGGGTCGCGCGGACTGCTTGCCAGGTCGTGGCAACGATCCCGCCAATTAAGGTGAGAAGCACCAGTGCGGCGGCCAGGACGGATCGTTTATTCCGTTGCGCAAATTTGCGGAAGCGGTACGACGCCGACGGCGGACACGCCAGCACTGGCTGGTCGTGCAGATAGTGCTCGATGTCGCGAGCCATACCACTGGCCGTTTCATAGCGCCGGTTGCGATCCTTATCGAGGGCCTTCATCACGATCCAGTCCAATTCGCCGCGGACCTCTTTGCTCAACTTCTCAGGTTCGCTATTCCGATTCGCGGCGATTGATGGCAATGTGTCGCCGGAACTAATCTTCGTGCTAGGCTTTAGCGGTTGCTCTTCGCGGATGATACGCAGCATTTCGTCGAACGCCGCCTCGTGCAGCCGTTTTCCCTCAAACGGCGTCGACCCGGCCAAGAGTTCGTACAGCAGTACGCCCAGCGAATAAATGTCGCTGCGGGTGTCGATGTCAAGCTGGTTGAGCTTGGCCTGCTCTGGGCTCATGTACTCGAACGTGCCCACGAGCTGGCCGAACTCGGTAAACATCGTGCGTTCGGTCAGCTTCGAGGCGGTGGCCTTGGCC
>DASXWB010000071.1:0-1938 GCA_036503915.1 Lacipirellulaceae bacterium
GGCCGATTGGGTGCTTCCCTATCCTCAGCTGGCTGCCGATGAGCGCGATAAGGTGGCGCAGGCGTTCGGCGAGTTGGAACGCTTCTGCGACGCGCATCTCGATCCGGAGCGGATCGATCGCGAGGCCGACATTCCGCGCGAAGTCATCGACGGTCTGGGCAAGCTCGGCATACTCGGCATGACGGCGCCGACCAAGTTCGGCGGCCGCGGCTTTTCGCAGATGGGCTACTGCCGTTTGCTGGAGGTGATCGGCGCGCGGTGCAGCTCGACGGCGATCTTCGTCAACGCGCACCATTCGATCGGCATGCGGGCACTGCTTTTGTTCGGCAGCGACGAGCAAAAACGGAAATGGCTGCCCGATCTGGTAAGCGGCCGGAAACTTGCGGCGTTTGCACTGACCGAGCCGGAAGCAGGCTCCGATGCCGCGAACGTGCAGACCTCGGCCATGCCGACGGCCGATGGAAAGGGCTTCGTGCTCAACGGCCAGAAGCGATACATCACTAACGGCGCGATCGCGGAGTTTCTCACGGTTATGGCCCGCACCCCGGTGGCCGGCCGCGAAGGCGGCGCGATCACCGCGTTTGTCGTCACGCCCGACATGCCAGGGTTCGAAGTGGTCGAACCGCGAATGGAAAAGCTGGGCGTTCGCGGCACGGCCACGGCAAAGCTGGCGTTTCGCGAGATGTACGTGCCTCGCGAGAACGTCTTGGGCCAGCCCGGCAAGGGGCTCAAGCTGGCGCTCACGGTGCTCGACTTCGGCCGCACAACGTTCGGCGCATGCTGCACCGGCGCGGCGAAAACCTGCATGCGACTGGCCACGCAACACGCGCACGCGCGCCGGCAGTTCGGCCGCACGCTCGCTGAGTTTGAGCTGACGCAGAAAAAGCTCGCTTTGATGTCCGCATGGACGTACACGATGGAAGCGATGACCACCGTCACGGCTGGCCTCATCGACCGCGGCCTGGAAGACTACATGCTCGAGACGGCGATGCTCAAAGTGTGGAGCACCGAGCGGCTATGGCTCATCGTCAATGACGCGTTCCAGATTCACGGCGGGGCGGCCTACTTCACCGACCTGCCGCTGGAACGCATGCTGCGCGATCATCGCATCAACCAGATCGGCGAGGGCGCGAACGAGGTGCTGCTGTCATTTGTCGGCCTGGTGGGGATGCGCGGCCCAGGTATGCGCCTGAAGGAAGTGGCCGATGGGCTCAAGCATCCTTGGAGCGGTGCCGGCACATTCGGCCACTTCCTTGCGGACGCCATCCGCCTGCGGTTCAGCTCCCCCAACGTGCCCGTTCAATCAGACGAATTGAAACCCGAGGCACGTCGACTCGGAAGCTTGATTCGCAGGCTAGGTCTTGTCGTGCAACAAACGCTGTTTCGTCATCGGGAGGAAGTCGTCGAACGGCAACTTGTACAGGAGCGCCTCGCGTGGCTGGCAATGGAGCTTTTCGCCGCCGCCTGCACGCTCAGCCGTTGGGACAGCGAAGTGGCGCGCAACGCTAGGAGCCATGATGCGACGGCGAGGCTCGCTTTGGCCGATTCGTTCCACCGCGCGGAAACGCATTTGCGCGAGGCGCGCGACAACGACGATTTGCTCATGCGCAAAGCGGCGGCAGCACTGTAGCCGTCTATTACGCCAGCCCCGGGGTGGCATGCTTTCGCGGCATCAGCCGCGTAAGCATGTTGCGTCGCGGATGTTTCATGCCGACCCCGCTGGGCGGCGAAGGCATGCCGCTCGGCTACTTCGGCCCCATCCGCATCGCGCCGTCGAGGCGCAGCACGCAGCCGTTGAGCATGTTGTTCTCGAACACGTGGCACACCAGGGCCGCGAACTCGTCGGCCTGGCCCAACCTGCGCGGGAAAGGAATCTGGCTTTCGAGCGATTGCCGCACGCGCTCGGGAGCGGTCTGCATCATGGGCGTATCGAACACG
>DASXWB010000072.1:0-3367 GCA_036503915.1 Lacipirellulaceae bacterium
GCTGGGGGCCGTTTGCTCTTCTAACACCAAATCAAACGCCAGGACATGAGAACTGTGCATGCTTCTTCACCGTGACGCAGCGCGATACCATACAAGGATGAACGTATGTTTCGCGGCCGTCATCGCCTTGCTGTGCATTCCGTTGTCGGCGCTCGCCGCCGAGCAGGATACCGCAAAGCCCGTCGAGGTGGCGGTCGGGATCTATCTCAATCAGGTACGAGAGCTTTCACTTCGCGACAGCCAGTTCGTCGTGGACTTCTGGATCTGGTTCCGTTGGAAGAAGGGCGCGGTTGTCGAGGGCGAGGTTCTCGATCCGCTCAAATCGTACGAGATTTCTGGCGGCGACATCGAATCGAGGGCGAATGAGTTTCGCGAGGATCTCGCCGGTACCGAGTGGAGTTATGCGACTGAGCGAGTCGTCGCGCGCGTGGTGCAGGTTTTCGACGTCAGCCAATTCCCCCAAGATCGGCACCATCTGGTGATTGCGATCGAGGACGGTGAGCACGAGGAGGCTTTAGTGACCTTGACCGTTGATTCCGCGAACAGCCGCATCGACCCGAAGGTTCATGTGCCGGGGTTCCGAGTGAGAAACTTCGAATCGGCAATCGTTCAGCATGCCTACAAAACCAACTACGGCGACGTGACGCTTCCATCGGATAGCGAGTCGATTTACTCGCGTTGCGAATTCACGCTCAACATCGAGCGGCCGGGCTTCGGCTACACGCTCAAGCTAATGTGGGGCATGTGGCTCTCCGCGCTCGTTGCCCTACTTGCCCTCTTCATCAAGCCAGTCCATGTCGATCCGCGGTTCGGACTGCCCGTTGGCGCGATCTTCGCTGCGATGGCGAACCAATACATCGTGAGCTCGGTTCTGCCCGATTCAGCAACGGTGACATCAGCGGACATCGCTGGAATGGCGACGATCATCGTGATCCTTATTGGCGTGGCAGAGTCGGTCGCGTCGCTGTGGTTATACGAGAACGAGCAGGCGGCGCTCTCAATACGGCTCGACCGCTGCACGACGATCGCCGTGCTGTGCGTGTATGCCGCGATAAACGTCTACGCGTTCGTCTTCCGCTAAACGTCAGCCGCCGCAACTGAGTGCCGCGATTTCCCCGAGCGCTCCAAAGGATCGAGCCATGACCGAAAGAGCAACGGGAAAGAGACCAGGGGCCAAATCCTCGTTTATATTTCGAGCTACTAGGGCGCACCCGCTGACACCAGCAATTGTAAGCCGGGGCAATCGCTAGCACGGCGGCGACGATAGTGCATTGATAGCGGAGACGGGTAGTCGCCACGACACGAACCTGCCTTGTCGCTTGAGCGCATTTTCGCTATCTCTACGCGGCTTTTGCGAGCGCATCGGACCGGCCGCCCGATTCTGTTTTGAGTTTGCGCGGCGGGAGATGCACTTAGTTTCTTTTCAGGACTTGGCTGCGTCTTCCCGCAGCAGGCATCGGCAGACCCGCACTTCGGAACCAGCACTTTGTCCCAGCGCGCTTGGCACACTTGCATCTGCGTCGCCCTGGCGGCTGCCTTCGCGATGACAGCGCGCGCGCCGCGCGCCGCCGCGCAGAGTCCCGGCGGCTTCTCGTCGATCCCGCAAACCATGTTCGGGCCGGACAAGGAGGACAAGCGCGAAGCCGTGGGGCCTTCGCTTTCGGCGACCAATGAGCCGGTGGCTGAAATCCGCATCGTCGGCAACAAGACGATTTCCTCGACGCAGATTCTCAATCAGCTGCAAACGCGCGTCGGCCGGCCGTTCGATCCGGCCCTCGTGCAGCGCGACGTACGCAAGCTGGCCTCGCGCGGCTGGTTTGTCGATGTGCAGCCGGCCTACGAGCAAGGTCCCAAGGGCCGCATCGTCATCTTCAAAGTGCTCGAGCGGCCGGTGATTCGCTACGTCGAGTACCTTGGCAACAAGGGCATCCGCACCAAGAAGCTTGTCAAGGAAACCGAGCTGAAAGTGGGCGGGCCCGTCGATCCGTACGCGGTCGAAGAGGCTCGTCGCAAGCTGATCGCGCTCTACCAGCGCAACGGCTACAACAACGTGCAAATCACGATTCTCGAAGGCAACCAGCCGACGCACAAAGGCGTCGTGTTCGTGATCAACGAGGGCACGTCGCAAAAGATCTGGAAGCTGGAGTTTGTCGGCAACAAATTCGTGAGCAGTCGGCGGCTCAAAACGCGGGTCGAGTCCAAGCCGCCGATGATGTACATCTTTAAAGGCTACGTCGATCGCGAGCAGATCGACGGCGACGTCGAGCGGCTCACCTCTTACTATCGCGCGTTCGGGTTCTTCCAGGCCAAGGTGGGCCGGCAGCTTGTGTTCAACGACAAGGGCAACTGGCTCACGCTGCGGTTCGTGATTCACGAAGGGCCGCGCTACCAGGTCGAAGACGTTTCGTTCATCGGCAACAAGATTTTTGCCAGCGAGTCGCTGGCCATGGGCACGCAGCTATTGGCCGGCCAGCCCTTTGAGCAAGCCAAAATGAACGGCGACGTGGAATGGCTCAAAGAGCTTTACGGGAGCCAGGGCTACGTGTTCGCCGACATTCGCGCCGACCCGATCTTCTCGGAGGAGGCGGGCAAGCTGAAGCTGATGTATCACATCGACGAAGGCAAGCGCTGGCGCGTGGGCAATATCTATGTCCACATCGAGGGCGAGAACCCGCACACGAAGATTCAAACGGCGCTTAACCGGCTCTCCTTCCGCTCGGGCGAGATTGTCGATATCCGCGAGGTCCGCGCGAGTGAGCGGCGGCTGCAGGCTAGCCAGCTGTTCATGACCGACCCGGTGCGCGGCGTGATGCCGAAGATCACCTACCAGATTCAAGACCTCGAGGCGTCGGAGCTGGCGCGGGGAGAGAACGGGTTCCGCGGCCAAAGCCCGGACGGGGAGAGCGAGGCGCAAGGAGCAGGGAGCGGAGAGCAGGGCGCGAAGAGCAGGAGGACGTGGCCAGCAGGACAAAAACCGGAAGTTGGTAGTACTGAGTACGAAGTACAAAGTACGGTGACGCAGCATGTGACTCCCAGCTCTCCGCCGGGGCACCTGCGGAGCGGGTCGGCTCCTAGCTCCACGGGTCCGCCCTTGATTGCGCCGCCAGTGCAGCAGCCAGCTGCGCAGCCGCGAACTTTCCGTGTGCAGGCTCCCGCCGGTTTCGTTGCTGGCGCGGATCAGGTCGACGTGCACCTCTACATTGACGACGATTCGGCCGATGAGCCGCCTTTGCCTTTGTCGCCCGCAGCCATCCGGCACGAGGTGCGCCGGCCGCCGTATGATGAGTTTCGAGCTGCGACGCCGGCCGTGGCAGTCGGCGGGACAGGTCTCAATGCACAGTCGCCGCGAGCGTATCAGGCGTATCAC
>DASXWB010000073.1:0-5482 GCA_036503915.1 Lacipirellulaceae bacterium
GGGTCGGGAAGGCGTACTTCGGAGCCTTCGCCGGCGCGCTCACCAGACACGAGAAAATGGATCGCGATGCCCGCCGGTGTGCGAAACTCGCGATTAACTTCGTTCCATAAAATGCCGGCCGCCTCGAACGTATTGCGGATGGCCTCAGATCGTCCCGCCTGAACGAGCAAATCCAAGTCGACCGTGTTCCGTTGATATCCGTGCAGACAAACGGCCACTCCGCCCGCGATCGCGTACGGTACACGAGCCTCCTGCAACAACTCGTGGCATGCCTTGGCGGTTTCCCACAAGGTTTCATTGCCGAGCATCGTGTAGACCCATTGGGCGGAGATCAAGGCTAAGTCTCCATTATGGCTGCGTTGGCAGCATCTTGGTAATACAACCATCCCTAAAACGACTTGTTATATTGTAGCATTCCACAAAGTTGCCGGCATGGCAGTGGACGAGCGAATCAGGATGTGAGTGCTTGAATCGTCGCAAGTTCGTCGAGCACTTGGCTTGCGGATTGGAAACGGTGTGCTGGATCGATTGCCAGGCGTTTTGTGCAAAGGCGATGGAGCGGCGCTGGCAACGTTGCGGCGATTGACGGCGGCGCGTCGCCGGTCCATCTATTGCCTTGCGTTGCCGGCGGTTGCCCGGTGAGCAGCGCGTGCAACAGCGCACCCAGGCTATAGATGTCGGCGCCGGGTGAGACCTGCGCACGTTTTGAATCAAGTAATTCTGGTGCGAGATACCCAGCTGTGCCTCCCACGGCGTACCCTGCGCGTAAATACGACGGATCGCCCCGGATGAGCAATTGTGCGAATCCGAAGTCAGATACGACGACCCTGTTGTGTAGATCCAAAAGCAC
The DNA here is from genome assembly GCA_036503915.1 of Lacipirellulaceae bacterium. GTDB lineage: Bacteria > Planctomycetota > Planctomycetia > Pirellulales > Lacipirellulaceae > JABDGM01. The sequence goes on from DASXWB010000073.1 coordinate 851, forward strand.
GTTGGCCGGCTTCAGATCGCAATGAATAACGCCTTGTTCATGGGCATAGGCGACAGCTTTGGTAACATCTCGCAGGATCGCCAGCGCGCTGACGACATCGAAACGTGCTCGTTCGAGACGCGATTGCAGGTTCTCGCCATCGATGTACTCCATCGCCAGAAAGTAGCCGCCGCCGGGAAACTGGCCGAGGCCAAGCGTGCCGACGATGTTTGGATGGTTGAGGCGCGAAAGGATCGCAGCTTCCTGGATGAATTGTTCGATGGCCGGGCCGCTTCTTTGCCGCGATTTGAGCAAGGCTTTCACAGCCACCGTTTTTCCGGTGCTGCGCTGGCTTGCTCGATAAACTCTTCCGACGCCGCCGCGGCCGACGAGCCGCTGGAGGACGAAATCCGAGTACGAAAGTGTCGCGCGCGAATCGGGCGCGAAGCGGCGAAATTGGGAGCGATCTCGTGACGCCGCGTGACCCTCCATCTCAAACCGCTGTCTCACCGATTCCAGAATCCGTCGAATGGTCCGCTGCGAGCGCTCGACTGCTGCCGCGATTTCGTCAATCGTGTCACCACGCAGCCGTAATTCGACGACACGCCGAGCGAGCGGGGATAGCTGTTTCAGCACATGTTCAAGCTGTTCGAACAGCGCCACTTCTTCAGCCGGAGTCGGCTGGGGCGACGCAGGCTCAATCGCCCCAGCGGCGGGCGATTGTAGCGGCTCTTCGCGCGCCACATCGCGCCTCGCGGCCGTGTGCCGCTCGACCTGGCCATAGAGCTTTTTAAGCGTGATGCCAACTAGCAACCGCCACAAGTCGCCGGACTGTTCGATATCGAACCGCTCATCGCGCGCACGTAAGAAAAAGCTGCGATAAGCCGACTGAACGATATCCTGTGGATCAACGCGGCGGCCCAGCTTGCTTGACAGCCGCTTTCGCACTAAGCCGATGAGCCGAGCCACGTAGCGATCGAAGATCTCGGCGGCAGCATTGCTGTCGCCGGATTTATAGAGGTCGAACAGCTCGCGAGAACTTGGCTCACGCATTTGCGCCATGGCCAGAAAGAGGGCCTCGATTCTTGACCATCGCCCGATTCAGGCCGCGACGTCAAGCGACCCTGCCGCAAGCAATTCCGAAAAAATCCGAATTGCCATGTCCGAATTCAGCCGAAAACCGGATCCACCTATAGAGTGGTGCCTCACCGGGTGCCGGTTCGGTCTTACCCAGCAATTTTGAAGGCTCTCGGCATGGCCTACGTTGTCACCGCCCCGTGCTTTGGTTGCAAGTACACCGATTGCGTCGTGGTTTGCCCGTGTGACTGCTTCTACGAGGGCGAGAAGATGCTCTACATCAACCCGGAGGATTGCATCGACTGCGACGCCTGCCGCACAGAGTGTCCGGTGGAGGCGATATTTTATGAAGAGAACGTGCCGCCGGAGTGGCACAGTTTCATTCAGTTAAACGCCGAGATGTCGCAGAAATGCCCGCCTATCACGGAGCGAAAGGCACCCTTGGCAGGCGGGTAAGTCCGCGGCAGATGCTCGTGATGTTCGCCTCAAAATCGCCTTGCTTTCCGGCCCTTGCCCGCACGAGTATAATTATTGCTTGAATTGACTTTTGCTTCCTCGGGGGCGAACAGGGTTCGACCGGGTATGTGAAGCGCAAGTGGCGTGTCGTGGTTGATCAGTTGGCCACGTTAAAAGCTGATCACAATTTCAATTGCCAACGGCAATTTCGCTTTGGCTGCCTAATTAAGGCTGCCCGGACTGCGGACCGTAGTCGGAGTGGTTCAAAAGTCCGACGTTAAATCCGAATCGCCGCGAGTCAGCGCCTGGTACGCTCGCGGTTAAAAAAGTTCCGGGCTGGCCGCAACTCGACCCGGTCGACAGGGGCGCGCGGCGGCGAGATCAAACAGTCGACTACACACGTAGAAGCGGGCGTGGAGCTATTTCGGGACGCGGGTTCGATTCCCGCCGCCTCCACTTTCACTCTTGCATGTTCTTGTCAGGTAACGACTTGTGATTTCGCGGGCGGCGGGCGAGGCGACAGTTCGCCGACTCGTGCGCGATGGCGTCGATGCGCCCTTGGCAAATCTCTTTGTGCACGCCGCGCGAGTCGTATCTCCCAATGCGGACGGTATGGCAAGGGCGCTCAGCGCGACCGAGTCATTCCGATACCGCCGCTTGGATATGTTGCCCGAAACCAAGGGCCGATTCCAATTGAATGCCGAGTTGCCCATTCCGTTTGATGGATTCGGGCGAATGGAAGTGGACCTGCTTTGTGCCGATGCGCGCTTGGCCGTTGAACGCGACGGCTTACAACACTTGGACAGCGCAGATGCCTATCGCCGCGATCGGCGCAAAGACCTGTTGTTACAGGAAAACGGCTATGTTGTGCTGCGATTCCTCGCCGACGACGTGGGCAAGCATCTGGATGCGGTACTTGATGCGATCCTGCGCGCACTGTCAATGAGCCGAAGAAACTTACATCGGGTTACACCAGAACGAACGAATTGGGGGTGACTGGTTTTAGCAATTGAACTTCTCTTAGCTAGAGTCCGTATTTTGGCCTCGGCGAGTTCTGATAGATGGCAATGCCGACGGGTTACCGCCATTGAGGCCGCTTCGACGCGCTCTCACAAGCAATAGTTTTTCCTCCCTCCAATGTTGTCATCTGGAACGCACACTCAGCGGACCTTGGGCCTCTTTTTTGCAGACGCGGACCCGCGGTTCGACTTGCTGGCCGATATTGTGGCAGCCGAAGCGGCGGTCCTGCCTCGAGAGTTTGTTCTGGTGGTTGCCCTTGCCGTGACGAGAGTCTTTGCCGCTTTTGTTGTTTTGCCAGCGGACTTTGTGTGAGGTCCTGCTTCGGGTTGTGCGTCGCGCGAGACGGCCTCCGGCTCCGGGGCTACCCGTTTCTTCCGACGAACCGGCGGCAGTGCGGCGGCGGATTGGCGAGTGCGAGTCTTCTGTACGACTCCCTGCTGCCGGGCGGCTTCAGGGGATTCAGCAGTTATCGAATCGACATTGGTGCCCGGCTCGATCTCAATTCCAAATACCTCGCCCAAATCCGCGCCCACAAGCGGCGCCTCGGCTCTGCCCCCCAGCGCTTGCTCCAGATTCGCTGATCCAACCGCCTCGCAGATCAACTCTAAGTGATCGACGCCGCGCAGCGTGAACAAGAGTTCGGGCGCGGCATCCAATCGCGCGCCCACGCCGTACAGTGTGGCGGCCACGTGCTTGCACATCCCCGCCCAATCTGGGCACGAGCATCGCATCTTGATTTCTTTGGGTTGAGGGAAAAGCCCGTCAGCTCGCCGCGTGAGCCGCTGCATGACTCCTTGATCGAAACGTCCTTGCAGGAGGTCCAACAAGGACTCGATCGAATTCGAACAATCGCGCTTCACGCGGTTCCACAAGACCTTCTTCAAGACGGCAATTTCGATCTCAATGCGGTATAACTCGGAGCCGCTGACGATCGACTTGATCTTCCCAGGACCGATTTGCAGATCGATCACTGATCCGTTGCGGGCATAGGTGCGGCCGCGCGGCAGGCGGTTTGCAAAATCGCTGTATGCCTCAAGGTTGTCACACCAGGCCAAACCCCAGAATGACGAAGCGATTTTGCGTCCTTCGATTTTCACTGGGCAGACTATGCGTTTCTCTTTCTTCGCCAACCGCGCCGCATAGGAGGCGGTTTTCGCCCTCCGCTTGGCCACTGGAACGTAGGGCCGCCAACCTCCGTACCATGACATTTTGCGACTCCTTTCGTGCAGCGTGGCTGCGACAGGTTCCTGGACAAGTTGCAGAGATTCAGTCTAAGAGAAACTCTACCGCGCACTCCGCGTGGTTCCAATTGCACGTCGGGCAGCTTGTTGAACAGCACGCCGATGCTAGCACTCGCGCGTCACTCATTTGCAGTGGCGCGGCCCAGGTCGATGGACACGAACCGCAGCAGCTCGTCGTCGGCCAGTTCGGTCAACAAGGTTTCCCCTTCCTGGTTGAGGAGCCCATCGGCAAGTGCCTGCTTGTCGCGAATCATGGCGTCGATTCGCTCCTCAACCGTGCCGCGGCAGACGAATTTGTGCACCAGCACGTTCCGCTTTTGCCCAATGCGAAAGGCGCGGTCGGTCGCCTGGTTCTCGACAGCCGGATTCCACCAACGGTCGAAATGGAGTACGTGTGTGGCGGCAGTCAAGTTCAATCCGCTGCCGCCCGCTTTGAGTGAAATCACGAAGTACGGCGGCCCATCCGGACTTTGAAAGGCACGGACTAGCTCGCCGCGCCGGCGGACTGGTGTGCCGCCGTGCAAAACCAGCCCCATGCAACCGAAGATCGAGGCCAGGTAGTCGGCCAGCGGTTCGGTAAGCGATTGAAACTGCGTAAAGATGAGCATTCTCTCCTGGCGCTCAACGATCGGCTCGCACAGGGTCCGCAGACGTTCGAACTTCCCACTCTCGTGGGGACTGAACTCGCCGCTGCCAAGGTAATGAGCCGGGTGATTGCAGATCTGTTTGAGTTGCATCAGCACCGATAGCACCAGCCCGCGGCGAGCTATTCCCTCTGCCTCGCGCAGCCGCCGCGCCAATTCCGCGACCGCCCGCTCGTACAGCACCGCCTGCTTTTTTGACAGACCGCATTCGATTC
>DASXWB010000074.1:0-3910 GCA_036503915.1 Lacipirellulaceae bacterium
GACGCCGGACCAGATTGTTACGGAATATCCGATACTGACACTTCCACAAGTGTATGCAGCGTTGGCGTATTACTTTGATCACACCGAGGAGATTCGCCGGCAAATCAAGCGCGGCCGCGAGGAGGCTGAGCGAATCAAGGCTGCCAACCCGCCGAAGCTGCCCGGCAAATTAGCCGACATGGACGCGAATGCGGATTCGTTTTCATCTTGACGAAAACGTGTCTGGGGCCGTTGCATCTGCTTTACGACGTCGTGGTGTGGATGTTAGCACGGCCGCAGACGCGGATCTAATCGGCGCCGATGACTACGAGCACCTGCGCTTCGCGCAATCGCAAAACCGCAATCGTCGTCACGCATGACGACGATTTCACGCGAATCCACGCCGACGGCACGGCACATCGCGGCATCTGCTATTGTCGCAAAGAGAAGCACTCGGTCGGCGACCTTGTCCGCCTGCTATTGCTCATCGATGAGTGTTTTGATGAGGCGGAATTCTACCGGCATCTCGAATATCTTTAGTTCGTATTGCGCAATAGTCTGTAGCCGGCGGCACGCAGGAAGAGGAGTAGCGCGGCCAGCAGCGCGGCATTGAGCCAGAGCCAGCTGTCCCAAGTGTCATTTGCAGCGAAAATTCCGTTGATAAGCGAGTCGTACCACGTGTTTAACCAGGTCTGGTAAATACTGCCGCCCGTCCCGATGCGCCAAGTCTGATATGTCGATTCGATGTATTGAAGATACCGCGCAAGTCCCAGCGCAAGCAGGTATGGCAACACGACGAGCGCGGCGAGGCGCGCCAGGACAAGGCCTTGGCCTAAAACGGCCCAGATCGCAATAAAGTTCACGGACGCAAAGCTCAGCGCTACTAACGCGAATGGCAGGAGATCCGGACCGCCAAGTCGTTTAAATAATAGAAAATCGAGTCCCCGCACGACCACAAGAATCGGCACCATCGCCGTGGCCCAAAGCAACATGTGCTTGAGGCCGAATTGATGCACACCCAAAGGCTCGTCGTGGATTGTTTTGTTTGTTTCGTTATTCGCAGGCCGCAGCGTGAAGCCGCGCCAGCGGAGCACTCCGCAGAGCAGCGCGACGACTACGGCAGTAATAATCATCAACAGGTTCCAATACCGCGCGTTCCAGGAGTCGTCAAAACTTCCGGAGATATGATCACGGCCGATGCCGTGACCAAAACGACCGGTAGGCGCCATTGCCAGCTTGCGTCGGCTAAAATCGCCCACAGCACAATCAGGCTGACCTGCGAAGCGACTAGCGCGTACCCGAAATGATTGTCCACACCGCGGCCGAAACAGGCCGCGATGGTCAGTGTATCCAAGAGAACAAGACACCACGCAAATACGGTACAGCGAAGCCAGATCGGAAAAAGGTATCGGCCAGCACACCAGCTCAGTACGGCAGTACTCGCCGCCATCCACGGGTATAGCCAGGTTCGTAGCAACGGATAGGACGCAACAAGTTCAAATAGTAGTTGATTCGTCCCCGCCACTACTGCAGGGAGCAGCACGGCAAATTTCAACAGCGTGCCGGGCTGCGGCAACAGCGCGGTTGAAGAGGGGCGGTTCGCATCGACTAGTTCAGTCGTAGCCATGCTCTTTGGCCGGGAACGTTCCGTCGCGGACCTCATCGCGGTACTCGGTGATGGCCCGTTTGATTTCGCCCTTGAGGTCGGCGAACGCCTTAACAAACTTCGGCACGTAGCCGCTGGTTATTCCCAACAGGTCGTGCAGCACGAGCACCTGGCCGTCGCAATCGGGGCCGGCGCCGATGCCGATAGTTGGGATCACGATTTCCTGCGTGATCATTTTGGCGATGCTGCGCGGGATGCATTCCAGGACGATGGCAAACGCGCCGGCCCGCTCGGCCGCCTTGGCGTCGGCCAAGAGCTCGCGCTCGTCGCGCTGCACGCGGTAGCCGCCGAGCTGGTGGACGCTTTGCGGCCGCAGGCCGCAGTGGGCCATTACGGGGATGCCCGCGGAGACGAGCGCTTCGATCGTCTCGGCCTGCTCGACGCCGCCTTCGAGCTTCACGGCCTGGCAGCGCGATTCCTTGAGGATGCGGCCGGCGTTTTCGATCGCCTTGTACTTGCCGAGGTGAAAGCTCGGGAACGGCATGTCGACGACTACGAGCGCGTGCTCGACCGCGCGGCCGACCATCTCGGCGTGATAGATCATCTCATCGAGCGTCACGGGCAGCGTGCTGTCGTGGCCTTGCACGACCATCGACATGCTGTCGCCCACGAGAATTCCTTCGACGCCTGCCGCATCGACGAGCCGCGCAAACGCGTAGTCGTAGGCGGTGACCATCGAGATCTTGCGGCCGGCGGCTTTGAAGCCAGTGAACTCAGGAACGGTGATACGGGCCATGCGAGGGAGCGGGGAGCAGGGAGCGGGGAGCACGGAGCTGGCAAGTGCATTGTGACGCGGACCGGAGCGCGTGGCAACGGGCATCGATGGGTACGCGATGCGACTGGCTGTGGTACAATGATTTCGACCGCATGGGGAGGAGTGAAATGTCAACCGACGCCAATTACGAGCTGCAAAGTTTCCATCAATTTATCGGCGAGCAGCTTAGCACTGGGCATGCTTCCTTATCCCCGGAAGAAGCGCTCGAGCTGTGGCGGTTGGAGAACCGTTCGCCCGAAGAGTATCAGGCGGATGTGGAGGCCATTCGCGAAGCGTTGGCGGATATGGAGGCGGGCGATACCGGGAGGCCTTGGGAGGAATTTGACCGCGAATTCCGAACGAAGCACAAGCTGGATTAGCGCCATGAAATTCGCGGTTAGGACACTGCGGCGCGCAGAGGCGGACATCGTTCGTACCTACGCTTGGATAGCCCAACGATCGGAGCAAGGGGCCGCTAGTTGGTATCGTGCCGTACGCGAGGCAATTCAAAGCTTGGAAGAGGATGCCGCTCTCCACGCACTTGCCCCAGAGAGTGCTGAGTTGGGAAAGCAAATTCGGCAATGTTTCTTCAAAACGCGGCGGGGACGTGTGTATCGATTGCTCTACACACTTGTGGGAAATCAGGTGCACGTCGTGCGCGTACGCGGGCCCGGACAAGCGCCAATCACCGCCGATGACGTTTCCGAGTGACGATTGGCAAAAAGCGGCTTCGCGCCGCAATCCCGCAGCAATTGGTGGCGACATGCCCGAGCCGGGCAAGCGCATTGAGCCGTGACCCATTGGCACGACGCCATGAGCATCATCGCCACGCAGCAGCTAACGAAGCGTTATGGCCGCAGGATGGGGCTCGACTCGGCAGACTTGCAGGTTGGCGAAGGTGAAATCTTCGGCTTTCTCGGCGCCAATGGCGCTGGCAAGACAACGGCCATCCGTTTGCTGCTTGGCTTTCTGCGCCCGAGCCATGGCCGCGCCACGATCTTCGGGCTCGATTGCTGGCGAGAATCCGCGCGGATCAAGCGCGATGTGGGCTACCTGCCGGGCGACCTGCGGCTTTACCCGTGGCTCACGGCGCAGCGGGCTCTTAAAATCGTCGGCCGCGTGCGCGGGCTTGACTTGCGCGCCAGCGGGTCTGAACTTGCCACGCGATTTCAACTCGAGATGGACCTGCGCGTGCGCCGCATGTCGCGCGGTACGCGCCAGAAGCTGGGGCTCATCATGGCGCTGGCGCACAGGCCCCGCCTGCTCGTACTTGATGAGCCAACCTCGGGACTCGATCCCGTGATGCAGGGCGTCTTAGCCAGTTATCTGCGCGAGCTGGCGTCCGCCGGCCACACGGTCTTTTTCTCCAGCCACACGCTGCGCGAAGTGGAAACGCTGTGCGACCGCGTGGCGGTGGTTCGCCAGGGCCGGGTGATTGCCGACGAAACGCTGCAAGCGCTTCGCGCCCGGGCGCGGCGCACTGTGGAGCTGGTGTTTGCCGATGAAGCGGC
>DASXWB010000075.1:0-1957 GCA_036503915.1 Lacipirellulaceae bacterium
GGATGCTCGATCTCATAGCGCTGGGCCGCCTCGCGGATATTCTCGCTCACCTGCTCGCCTTCGAACTTCGCGGAGTGGATGCCGATCACGACGAGCTCGTTCGGATAGGCGTGTTCCAGCTTCTTAAGCTCCGGCAGCACATGCATGCAGTTGATGCAGCAATAGGTCCAGAAATCCAGCAATACGAAGCGGCCGCGCAAGTCGGCCAGCGACATCGGCCCGGCCGTGTTGACCCACTCGCCGCCATCCAGCGGCGGGGCGGCGACGCGGGTCGGAAACGGATTTTGGCCAACCGCTTTTTCCAGTTCGCCGGCCCGTGAAGGCGCGGCGGCCGCCGTCGACGATTGGGCGCTCGCCGAGCCGCCGCTCAGGTGGCGGTACGCCAGCCACACGGCCACTGCCGCACAAATCACAACCAGTCCGATCGACCTATTGCCGCCGGTTTGATACCAGTCGTTCCGACGAAACTTGGGTGCCGCGGCCATTATCGACTCGTTTTATAAAGGAGTGGTGTTGCAACGGATTAAACAGGCATTCTGACTTTTCGGCCGAATCGATTCTCCGTTCACTTGGACGCCCAGTTTCGCCGATGGGCCGTGGAATACGTCCGCGCCGAATCGTGTCAATTTTATGCAAATCTCCGCTTTAGCTAAACAGTGACGTCCCGGACCTGCAAGCTCGAAGTGCTTACGCGGCAATTAGCGTCTAGACAAGTGGAATTGTTCACTTGCGGTCGCATTGGGCCGTGTTCCAGTTCTATAATTAACCTTAAGGCATTACATTTCGAGTCCCATTTCGTTTTGGTGCCGCGTGGCGCGCCGGGCAGTTCGGACGCCCAGGATAGAGTTTTGCCGGGGGGGAAGGTTTTATGCACATGCGCTGGTTTCTCGCCGCCATCTTCTGCCTGGCCGGGCTCGCGGCCCAATCGGCTCGCGCCGAAGCCTGGGTCGCGAAAATGTTTGAAGAGCGCGAGCACAATTTCGGCACGGTCGCCCGCGGCGCCGACACCGTCCACCGCTTCCCCGTCAAGAATATCTACAAACAGGACATCGAGCTGGTCAGCGTCCGCTCCAGTTGCGGATGCACGACGCCTTCGATCGAAAACAAGCTGCTCAAAACGTATGACGTCGGCTATGTCGTGGCGCGCTACAATACGCGCAGCTTCACCGGCATGCACGGCGCGACGCTTACCGTCGAAGTCCGTTGGAACGACAACGGCGTCACGCGCCGTGGCGAGACGCAATTGCGCGTGAACGGCAACATCCGCGGCGACGTGGTCTTCAAGCCGGGCGCGATTCAATTCGATGCCGTCCAGCAGGGCACGCCTGCCGAACAGCGCGTGGAAGTCACCTACGCGGGGCGCTCCAGCTGGAGAATCGTCGACGTCCGCGGCGCCAGCGATGATTTCGAGGTCGAGCTTCAGCAGAAACAGCGCTATTCGGGGCGCGTCGGCTATGAGTTGCTCGTGCGTTTGAAGGAGTCGGCCGCCGCCGGATACTTCAATGAGCAGCTCGTGCTGGTCACAAACGATGACCAGAACCCGCGCATTCCCATCCATGTTGCCGGTCGCATCATCCCGCAAATCTCCGTCGCCCCGGAATCCGTGCTTCTGGGCAACGTGCCGCTGGGCGGGCGAGTCTCGAAAAAAGTCATTGTTCGCGGCAAGAATCCGTTTCGAATCCTCTCCGTCAAGTGCGAAGAGGACAGCTTTCAGTTCAAGGTCGATGATCGCGCGAAAGCCTTGCACGTTGTGGAAATTGTTTTCGACGCCAAGAAGGTCGTTGGCAACGTGAAGCAGACGATCCACATCGCAACCGACCTCGGCGAAGGGTTTCGCACCACGCTGACTGCCTACGCGAACGTCGTGCCTGATGAGACGGAGCCGGATTCAAATGATCCGGAAGCAGCCTCCGAACCGGCGGAAGGAAACACTGCCGGCGCCGCTAGCGGCTCGAAC
>DASXWB010000076.1:0-1774 GCA_036503915.1 Lacipirellulaceae bacterium
ATGGAACTCAAGTTCGACGAGCGTTTGATTTGGCGTTCACTCGGGAACCGGTGGATGCAGAGTTGGCCGCCGCCACTGCGCTAGTGAAGGTACACGGACTGCCGGCCTTTTGCCGTGCCCTGCTGAACGCCAACGAATTGATTTACGTGTACTGATAAGCGAGTCGGCCTATGAGTGCCACAACCGAACTTGGGCAGTGCATTCAGCGACATTTATTGTCGCGGCGTGGCTTCTTGTCGGATGCGTTTCACGGGCTGGCGGGCATCGCGCTGACGGGCCTTCTCCATACCGGTGCGTTCTCGTCGGCAGCTCCGGCGGGCGCATCCGATGCCGCTTGGGCGCCTGGCCGGGGGTTGGCGCAGTTCCCTTCCAAGGCGAAGCGCGTGCTGCAAATCTTCTGCCCCGGCGGCGCCTCGCATATCGACCTGTGGGATTACAAGCCGGCACTCGCAAAACATCACGGCAAGCCGCTGCCGGGCGAAGAAGGCGCCGTCACCTTTCAGGGCAAGAACGGCAACCTCATGCAGAGCCCCTGGCCGTTCGCACCGGCCGGCCAGTGCGGCAAGATGATCAGCACGCTCTTGCCCAGCGTTGCGCGGCACGTCGACGACATCGCTTTCATTCATTCGATGCAGTCGAAAACCAACACGCACGGCCCGGGCTGCATCTTCATGAACACGGGTACGATCTTCGAAGGCTTCCCCGCGGCGGGCGCCTGGGTCGGATTTGCCCTGGGCAGCGAAAATGAGAATCTGCCGGCGTACGTCGCGATTCCTGATATCCGCGGCGAGCCGCCCAATGGCAAAGCCAACTGGACGAACGGCTTTCTGCCGGCTCAGCATCAGGCCGTCGTGATGTCAGCCCAGCAGCCGGTGCGGAACCTTTCAGTTCCTGCAGGAGTCTCGCCCGACGAAGAGCGCGCCACGCGCGAGTTCCTGCGAGTGCTCAACGAAAAACACGCCGCCGAAAATCCAGGCCTGACGGATTTGCAGGCTCGCATCAACGCCTACGAGCTCGCCGCCCGGATGCAGCTTTCGGCGCCCGAAGTGGGCAATCTGGACGCCGAACCTGAAACAATCCACCGGCTGTACGGCACCGACGATGTCAACTCGCTCAAAGCCGCCTACGCGCGAAACTGCCTGCTGGCCCGGCGGCTGCTGGAGCGCGGCGTTCGCTACGTGAATCTTTATTGCGCCTCGCGCGCCTCCGGTGTGGACGGGCTCTTAAATTGGGATGCCCACAAAACGCTGCGAGCCGACTACGATCGCCACTGCCCGATCTTCGACGGGCCCACTGCGGCCCTGCTGACTGACCTTAAGCAGCGCGGCTTGCTGGAGGAAACGCTCGTATTATGGACCACCGAGTTCGGCCGCATGCCCACGCATCAAGAGGGTGTTGTGGGCCGCGATCACAATCCCGACGGCTTCACCTGCTGGATGATGGGCGCCGGCGTGAAAGGCGGGGTCACCATCGGCTCGACCGACGATTTCGGCCGCCGCGCCCAAACCAACCCCGTTACCGTCTGGGATTTTTACGCCACAGTGCTGCACCTGCTGGGCCTCGATCACACGCGCGTCACCTACTATCACAACGGGCTCGACCGCCGGCTGACCGATGTGCACGGCAACGTGTTGCAAAAGCTGTTAATTTAGCGCCATCTTCATATTCCCCCAAACGCCACAGCATATTGATGGATCACATACCGCAGAGTTAGCATGACGGCGATTAGGATCGCAACTTTACAAAGCGCGCCCGGCAAGGTTTCTTTTTTTGC
>DASXWB010000077.1:0-3884 GCA_036503915.1 Lacipirellulaceae bacterium
ATCGCGAACCTACCACGAAATTGGCGACCGCTCACGGTTCGCGGACGCAGTCTCTACGCAATCAGGGGTCCGTCCGGATCGATACTTGGCTTCGCCCCCTGGTGTTCGACCCGCCGCTGCCAATTGCGGCCCAGGTAGTAATATCGCAGGCTGTCTTGCTCTGGGTCGATGAGACTCTCCAGGCGATTCTTGCAATCTGTCCACTGCCCAGGATCTACCTTGAGCTCGAACACAGAGTTCTGCACCCGTTGGCCGAAATCAAGGCAGGCCTTGGCGACGTGCCGCAGTCGCTTGCGGCCGGCCTGAGTAACGGTGCTCACGTCGTAAGTCACAAGTACATACATTGCGCCCTTGAGCCTTAACGCCAGAGAAATGGAGGATACGCATCCAGATCACCGCGGATGTGCCGGGCCAGCAATCGGGCCTGCAGATGGATCATTAAACCGATTGACGCCTTCTCGCCAAGAAAGGGATGTATGATTGCATCCTGTTTTCGCTTCTGATAGGCGGTGAGCACAAGGCGGCGGGTTTTGTCATCCATCATGACGGCGCCGCTGGCGGAGATGTCGAATCCGGCCGGCACTACTTGGCGGCGGTTGATCAGTGACAACACGAGCCGGTCGACAATTAAGGGACGGAACTCCTCCATAAGATCGAGCGCCAGGCCCGGCCGGCCAGGGCGATCGCGGTGCAAAAAACCGACAGCCGCGTCGAGGCCCGTGGCCTCGCAGGCCGAGCGGGCGTCGTGCGCCAACATACTATAAAGGAATGATAACAGTGCGTTGACGCGGTCCATGGGTGGGCGGCGGCTCCGGCCGACGAAACGGAATTCATCGCCTGGCAAGTTCACGAGTCGGCTGAACACTGAGAAATAGTGGTTGGCAGCATCGCCTTCGATGCCGCGCAGCCGGTCCATGTTGGGCGCCCGGCGTGCTTCATCGATCATCTGTGCCATTCGCTGAGTAACCACGTCCAGGGCCTGCTTATGCTCATCTTGGGTAGACTCCCGCGAGGCACGCAGTAAGACAGCACGGCAGTTGGCGATTTTGGCGGCCACCATGTTGGCCGCGATGGCCCGCGAAGCCGCCTCGTCGTCCGACTTTCGATACTGCATGCGCCGCAGCACAACGTTGCCCGGCGTGAAACCGACGATCGCCGCGCGAAAGCCGCCGTAGGGGCTCAACAGCGAGATCGTCACATTGGCCTGGGCGCAGGCTTCCATTAACTGCGGGCTGCAGCCGACGCGGCCGAAACACACGATGCCGTCCAGGTTATGCAGCGGGATCCGCAGCCGCGTCGCTTTTTCGACACGCACGGCGACCGCCTGCCCATCCTTGCGTAGATAGGCGCCCTCCGTTGTGACGAAAAGCGTGTTGAGGTGTTGCTTCACAGTATTGGCTTCATGACGATACGGTCACCGCGTCAAAGGGATCCGTTGTCGGAAAGCCGTCGCGCAAATGCCCGGCAAACTGACGCCCGACGAATCGCGTGGCACTGCGAGAGGTTTGCGTTACGTCGGGCAGGCAAAGATGAAACAGGGAGCACCTGTCGCATTTCTTTTCCCGCACGGCCGGCGGCGTTTCGCCCGACGCGATCATCTGGTGGAGCCGCAGTGCTGCGGACTGCGTCGCGGTGCGGAGCTGTTCGTCGAACTCGACGTGCGTCCGCCGCTGCCGCTTGCCATAGAACAGCTCGCCGGCGTCGATCGTGACGCCCAACATCTCTTCCAGGCACAGCGCCTGGGCGCAGAGCTGCACCCGGTCGCTGTCGTTCTTTTTCGGCCGACCGCGCTTGTACTCGATCGGCGTCACGCGTGCGAAGGCAGGGGACTGTCCCGATTTTTCCGAGTCGGCAAGGGACTGCCCCGATTTTTCAGAGTCTGCGAAGAAAAATGGGACTGTCCCCCTCACTCCCACGCTCGCCCCCTCTCCCATCTCCAACTCCACGACGTCGGCCTGCCCGACCAACCCCAGCCGAAACGACCGCACCCACAACGATCGAACAACCCGCACGCTGCCGCGCCACTCATCCCGGCCATGATGCGCCTTGCGATGCAAATGCTGCCCCTCGACGGTGAATCGATTCTCAGCCCACTGCCGCTCAACGTGAATCAGCGCACACTGCCGCTCGCAGAACAGCAGGTGCTGCAGGGCACTGATCGGGAGGAGCTGGTCTTCGGAGTACATTTTTGCGCCGCCGTCACAGCTTCCGATGGATGGTGATCCCACTCGGCAAGTCGGTTTCGTTAACGGTCACGGTGTAATCGGCAAACGAGCGGGCGGGCTTCCATGAGCCGTTGTTGCTGCCGTTGGATGAAGCCGCGCTACCATCGTCCTTTCGCGTGACGGTAACGCGCTCGAACAGTTTGTTGGCCGGAGCGTTGCCCAACGGGCTTTCGTGCTCAAACACGATTAAGGCCTGAGGCGCCATTTCACCGCGGGCGGCTGAGCGATCGGCCTCGAACATCTGGAGCAGCGCTGTCCAGAACAGCTCAAGATCCTCTCCATTTTTGTTGAACTCAGTCTGCGCGGCCAGATGCGGGTTTATGAACCCATGCACGCGGTACAAGCCGTAGGGAACGGTGAACTTGCGGCCGATCGTGCGGTTGTCGCCCTGCTGTTTTTCAGCTTCGCGCTCCGTGGTAACGGCACAACGGGTAACTGCATGCTCCTGCGAAATGATGGGATCAATGCTGCGCCCAAGAGCGAACTGGACCGGCCCCCGTACCTGGCCACAGTTGACATCGGTAGTCATTACAGCACCAAACGTGCGGACATCGAAGAAATTGTGGCACATCCACTCAGTAAGCTGTCGATCCTCTTCGGATTTGTCCTTGCCTTTGGTTGTTCGCTTCTTTGGGTCGAGCTTCAGGGATTCGTAAGCGCGTGCGTGTTGCTGGTTGAGCACCGCCTTCTCTTTGACGTAGATCTCGTATGGGGGATCTTCGCCTTTGGCTAATCCCACGTAATTGCGAATTTTGCGTTTGAGGCAGACATCAGTCACCAAGCCTTGGCCCGTTTCGGGATCGATCCTCGGCAAGTTGCCGGCGTCGGGGTCGCCGTTCGGGTTCCCGTCTTTGACATCGAACAAATAAACGAAATCGTAGCGATGGTCCATGGTGGAGTTACTCCTTGTCGGTGCTTTTGGAGGAGGGTTTTTTTGTAAATATATCTTGGCGTTGGTGGTAGTAGCCGATGGCGAACAAGCCTTGATCACGCAGGCTCAGGTGCGACGGAAACTGGTCCACGTTTCCCAAAATCTCCTGGATGCGTTTCTCGTGATACGTGCGGTTGCCTCCATCGAGTTTTCCGAGATGATGTTGACTCATGCGAATTAATCGCGGAAAAACGCTGGCTGGCGTGGCCGACGCGGCGCCAAAGTAACGATCCTTAATCGTCGCGTTGATTCCTGGCAGGGCGTCTTCTTGGGACTTTTCGAGTTCAGCGAAGAGCCGGCCCAGATGGTAAGTGGGCTCGGCCCGCGTGGGGTCGAGTGACATTTCAAGCTCCTTATCAAGTGGATCGATTCCAGAACGAGTATTGCGGTTAAGGTGGGCCTTGATCGCGGCTGCACGAACGTAGCGGACCTCGCGGTCCGCCCGGATGCGACGAATCATCGACGACAACAACATGCTTGGATATGGCGTGCCCATAAGTATGGCCCGCATCACCGCCCCACCGAGCAGCGGAGGAATATCTTTCGAGTCTCGCACTGTTTCACGAAGAATCAGCCACGCAGCAGGAAACTCGGGGTCGCGTTCGCCGCGAGCAATCCGCAGGTCGGCGAAGTGCTGCCGCAGGTTTGCGAGCACTTTACCGAGGGTACTTTCCAACCAGAATCGCACCGAAATACGGGCCGCATTGGGCGATAAACCCAGCACGTAA
>DASXWB010000078.1:0-4533 GCA_036503915.1 Lacipirellulaceae bacterium
CGATGAAAAGGTCGCGACGCTCGGCGTGCAAGGGGTGCTGTGCTGTTACGACGCACAATCGGGAAAGCAGCTATGGCGTAAGGACGAATTCGACAACGAAGTGCCGATGTTCAATGTCGGCAGCTCGCCTATCATCGTCGATTCAATTGTTGTGGCCCAACTCGGCGGCGACGCGGGCGGCGGCATCGTCGCTTACGACCTGGCCAGCGGCGAGGAAAAGTGGCGCTGGGAGGAGGATTCTCCGGCTTACAGCTCGCCCGTGCAAATGACGATCAACGGCAAGAATGTGATTGTCGCTGTGACCAGTGAGAATCTTGTGGCCATCGACGACGGGAAAACCGTTTGGGAAATTCCCTATCAACAAGGCGGACGATACAACACGATTACGCCGATCGTCGCTGGCGACACGCTGATTGTTGCCGGGCCGGGCAGCGGGCTCACCGGCCTGAAAATTACCGGCGAAGGTGATCAGTCGGACGCGGAGCGCGTCTGGCGAAACGACGAGAACTCACTGCAATTCAGTACGCCGGTTCTCAAAAACGGCCTGTTGTTTGGGTTGACGAGCGCGGGCCAGCTGTTCTGCATTAACACGCAGAGCGGCGAGACGGCGTGGTCCGTGCCGCTCGTGCCCCAGGCACAACCGCAGCGGCGCGAAGAAAGCGTTGAAAACTGGAGAGCGAATGGAGTGCCCGTTGCGCTCGTGCAATTTGTTCAACAGGACGAGCAGCCGCAGCGGGATCGTGACGAGCGTCGCGGTTTTCAACGCGACCGTCGGCGCGGCGAAGGCCGCGGGCAGTTTGGCGAGGGCCGCGGACGATTTGGTGGTGGCCGCGGCGGGCGAGGCGGACGGCGTGGAGGCGGCGGCGGCGGCTATGGCTCGGTCGTCGACGCCGGTTCGGTGCTGCTCGCCCTTAGTCCCGCCGGCCAGCTTGTGGTTTTCAAGCCCAATGGTGAAGAATACACCGAGGTCGCACGATACAACGTGGCCGAGGGCGGCGCCGACGAGCCGGACAAAGGCACGTATGCGTATCCGGTCGCGGTCGGCAACTCGATCTATATCAAGGACCGGGACTCGATTGCTCGCTGGGACGTGAACTGAGTCGCACCGGAAACCCGCGATCGGGGTGGCATGCTCTCGCGGCGCAGCCGCGTGAGCATGGCACTTAGAAACATGCCTACGCCGCAAAGCGGCGAAGGCATGCCACCTTTATTGGCCACAACTGGGCTCAATTCTCACTCGCCTCGTCGAAGGCGATGCTGGCCGCGCGCGGCACAATGACAGCCACCCAATGCCCTTCTGAAGGCGCCGTGATCGTGACCCGGCCTTGGATCGACAGGAACCCTAAGCCTCCCTCAACGGTTTCGCGGCGACGCCACTCAGCCGTGCTGATATCAATCCAGCGAAGAGCGTGGTCTCCTCCGGGCGAGCGCATGTCCAGGGAGACAGAGCCGCCGTTTGGGAAGTAGAGCAAATGCCCCCGCCCGCGCGCGGCCGCCAGATACGCTTCATCCGGTTCTCGATCGCGGAGCATGTGATTAGCAGGCTCGAGCTCCCACAACTTGACGAGTTTTTCCAGCTTCCGCACCGACTTGATGGACGCGATCGCCGGCTCGGAAAGCCCCAAGCCGGAAGGAGGCCGATGAAATCGGGCAGACGCCGCGCCGCCGATGATGTGCCGCCAGAATCGCTCGATGCCGTCGCGATTGGTGTGGCCGAATTTATTACCGTCTGCGCCGTAGGTCTTCACGGAATTGATGGGGCGCGGCTTCGCGGCAATCAGCTCGCGGACAAACTGAAAGTTGTCCCAATGCGTCTGGTCTTTGATTTGATTGTTTTGCGAAACGTCGGCAAAATCATAGCGCTCCGGATGATCCAGCGTGCGTCGATGCGTCTCGTCGCGCAGATTCCAGGCATCCCACATCTCCGTAATGCAAACTTGGACGCCGGCCTTCTTGGCACGATCGCGAATGTACTCGGTCCAATAAACCGGCCAGGCCTCTTCGCCTGAAGTTTCGTTGTCGATGCAATACAGCACGTGATCGTGCTTCAGCGAATAGTCGAGCACTTTGTCGACGAACCGCTGCTGGTACTTCAGCACAGCCTCATTATTCCGCTGCTCGGGCGTGGTGAAAAAGAAAGGCTGTTCATTGCTGCCGGCGTGATTGGGGTACTCGGCCGCGAGGCCTGACTCTTCATGCGTGTAATTTACGTTGTGAGATGGATTGTAGGGATGCTTTTCCCAGTGGTTCGTCGAGTAATCGAAACGGTCCCAGACTTCGATCTGCACGATGATCTTGCGCTTGGCCGTTTCCTTGAGCATCCGCTCGAAGCGCCGCCAGTACTCGTCGTTCCATTTTTCAAGGTCATATTTGCCGTCAGGCTGCTGCGCGAACGGGTAGACTTCGAAGCCGCCGTCCTTGCGGTCGCTCATCGTATTGCGGATGTAATTGCCGCCGGCGGCTACGATCTCGTCGAGGTGCTTTTTCAGGTCCGGGATCTGAAACAGGTTGTCATCCTTGCTGCCGCCGATCAGCAGAACGGGCTGGCCCTTGTATTGCCAGTAGCGCGGATTGCGTTCGTAGGGGCAAATTCGATCGGGATTGTCGGCGGCCCGCGCGGCCACTGTAAGCGATGCGGCGAAGGCGAATAGTATGAGAGCCGTGCGGTTCGAGTTTAGACGAGTCATGATAGGTCCTCGCAAGAATGAAAGAGGCGATGGTCCCGTGATTCTCGAACGTGTGGTATTACAATTCTGCCCGCTCCTGCGTGATTTCGATAGCCTTGAGTAGCCCGCGAGCCTTGTTGAGTGTTTCCTCGTACTCGTTTTCCGGAACGCTGTCAGCGACGATTCCGGCGCCAACCTGGACGTAAGCGGTGCCGTTTTGGATCACGATCGTCCGCAGGGCGATGCACGTGTCCATGTTGCCGGCGAAGTCGATGTAGCCCACCGCCCCGGCATACGGACCGCGCCGATGCGGCTCGATCTCGTCGATGATTTGCATGGCGCGAACTTTGGGCGCGCCCGACACGGTGCCCGCGGGCAAACAGGCGGCCAGCGCGTCGAACGCGTCGCGTCCATCCGTAAGCTGCCCGGTGACGTTTGAGGTGATGTGCATCACGTGGCTGTAGCGCTCGATCACCATTACATCCGAAACTTCAACGGAACCGTAACGGGCGACGCGGCCGACGTCGTTGCGGCCCAGGTCCACAAGCATCACGTGCTCGGCTCGCTCCTTGGGATCTGCTAGCAGCTCTTCAGCGAGCCGCTGGTCTTCCTCGTCCGAGCGGCCGCGGCGGCGCGTGCCCGCCAAAGGCCGCACCGTCACTTTGCCATCAACCACGCGCACCATGATTTCCGGCGAGCTGCCCACCAGAGTGCAGTGCGGCGTGCGCAAGAAGAACATGAATGGGCTCGGGTTCACCACGCGGAGCGTTCGGTAGACTTCGAATGGCTCGACCGCCAGCGGCACCGCCAAACGTTGGCTGATCACCACCTGAAAGATGTCACCGGCGCGGATGTACTCGACGCACTTGCGAACGGCGTCTGCGAATTCGTCCGCCGTGAAGTTGGATTGATAGGCGACTTTGTGCTCGCCGCCCGCATGAATATCCATCGGCGCGAGGGAATCGGCTGGCGTCGAAAGCTTGTCCACCAACCGGTCCACCCGCCGGCAAGCCTCGTCGTAAGTGGCTCGCCCCTGCGACACTTTTGCCAGCACCACAATAATCGCCGTTTTCTGCACATTGTCGAACACAATCATGTGATCGTAGAACGCGAACGCCAAATCAGGCAGATTTCGATCGTCGCTGGGCGCGTTGGGCAGATTCTCGACGTAGCGGACTGTGTCATACCCGGCATAGCCTACCGCTCCACCGATGAACGGCGGCAGCTCGGGCAACTTGGCGACGCGAATCTCTCGCACGCGGTCTCGGAGGACTTCGAGTGGATTACCTGTTTCGAAATGCTCCTGCCGCGAGCCGCGGCGCACCGTCACGTTTCGACCGCGACCGTCGAGCAGCAGGAATGGCTCAGCCGCGAGAAAGCTGTAGCGGCCAACCTTTTCGCCGCCGATCACGCTTTCGAACAAGCATGCCGCTCCGCCGTCGTCGATCTTGTGGAAAGCACTCACGGGCGTGAGCACGTCGCTCAGCACGCGGCGGTAGACGGGCACATAGTCGGCTGTGGCAGCCAGCTTGGAAAACGTCGCGAAATCCGGGTAATGAGTCATAAACGGTGGCCTGGCTCCAATTCGATCTTGCTGGCGCTTGGAAGGTCGTCTTAACGAGCAATCGGCCTGCAGCGTGAGCTATCGTACCACGCAACGGCCGCATGCAGCGAGTGTGCGGACGAGGGCGCATTGGGCAACCTATCTAGCACCGGTTGAATAGTTTAGCGGCTGCTGCGCCGTGCGTTGCTTCATCTTGACAGTAGGGTGCCCCTGGCTAGAATCCCTCTAGCCGATGCGATTTTTCCGCTTCCTTTGCCCACAGCGGCGCCTCGTTTGCCGCGCCGAGATATGCTTTCAATAGGT
>DASXWB010000079.1:0-2265 GCA_036503915.1 Lacipirellulaceae bacterium
TGCTGTTCATGCCCGCGCTTTGTGCGATGCTCTTCTACCGCAACCGCGAACATCGCCTGGCCACCTTCCGCCAAGAAGCGCCATACCTGTTCGATCCGACGGCGCCCTACCTGGCCGAGTACGACAGTGGTATTGTAAACCTGGAATGCACAAAACGCCCGGCCGCTTTCAGCTTGTGGGGCGTCTGGTCGCTGTTCGGCCCGCAGCTTTTTGCCGACATGGTCGATGTGACGATCGACTTGGCGCAGAAGTTCTACGCGATGCTGCAATCGGCCGACGACTTTGAACCACTCCACGAGCCTCAGTGTAATATCGTCGCATTTCGCTACGCGCCGCATCATCTGGCCAGCACTCGGAGCGAACAAGTGGATGCTCTGCAACTGCGATTGCGCCGCGCGATCATCGAATCGGGCGAGTTTTACCTCGTACAAAGCCGTATCGACGGCCGGCCCGTTCTGCGGACCACCTTCATGAATCCGCTCACGACGGAGGACGATTTGCGCGAGTTATTGGATTGCATCCGACGTTTCGGGCCAAAAGTGGACCATTCCGTGAGCTGAATGTGGGCTTGAAGCCCCGCTAGAAGAGCGGCATAATGGTTGGTTTCCCTGCGCTGCAGGCGTTTCGCCCTGCCCGCTTTGTGCTGCAATTGATACGAAATTCGGGTCCGTACTATGGCCGAAACGCTCCACGTCCAGAATCGACAAACAGTTGGTAAACGAAACAATGAGCGGCTGCGCCGCGCGGGCAGGCTGCCGGCCGTGCTGTACGGGCACGGTGAAGAATCCGTAAACCTCACGCTGGCCGCCGATGAGCTGGTAGCCTCGCTCCGCCACGGCGCGAAGGTCGTAGACCTCGACGGCGCCGCCAGCGGCAAGGCGCTTCTGCAAGATATCCAATGGGACACGTTCTTCCAGCATGTGCTGCACGTTGACCTGTTGCGCGTGCGGGCCGGCGAGAAGGTGAAGATCGACGTGCCCATTGAGCTGCGCGGCGAAGCGCCGGGCGCCAGCGAAGGCGGCGTCATCGAGCAGATGGTCCACTCGATCGAGATTGAAGTCGCTCTCGACGTGATTCCCGAAAAACTGCACATCAATATCAACAAGTTGCGGATCGGCGATCAGCTGACGATCGCCGATATTGAAGATTTGCCCGCCGGCGCCAAGGTTCTGGACGACGTCGAGACGATGGTCGTCCATTGCATCCAGCCGATGGTGGAAGAAGAGGAAGCGGTACCGGAAGAAGCCGGCGCGGCCGAGCCCGAAGTCATTGGCAAGGGCAAGGAGGACGAGGAAGAAGCGGAAGGCGAAGCAACGGAGTGAGGCGTGCGCCGGGAGTAGGTGCCGCGAGCCGAGCGGCACCAGGTCCGCCTCGGTTCGGTGGACCTATATTGTCATGAAACTGATCGTGGGCTTAGGCAACCCGGGAAGGAAATACGAAAAAACTCGGCATAACGTCGGCTTCGAGACGCTGAATCTCGTCGCCAAGCGATGTGCCGACGCAGCTCCGAAGGACAAGTTTGACGGCCGTATTGCAGAAGCAACGATTGCCGGCCAGCGCACCTTGCTGCTCTGGCCGCACACGTTGATGAACCGCAGCGGCCAAAGCGTGCTTGGCGCCGTCAACTTTTATCAGTTGCCGCTCACGGAGCTGCTGGTGGTGTGTGACGATTTCAACCTGCCGCTGGGCACGCTGCGGTTTCGCAGCCAAGGGTCCGCCGGCGGACAAAGAGGATTACAAGACATAATTCACCGGCTCGGAACGCAGGAGTTCAGCCGGCTGCGAATCGGCATCGGTCCCGTGCCGGACCACTGGGACGCGGCCGACTTCGTGTTGAGCCGATTCGCCGCCGACGAGCGGCCAGTAATCGATGATACGATACAGCGAGCCGCGGACGGCGTCGATTGCTGGGTGGTCGAAGGCAATGCTGTGAGTATGAACAAGTTTAATCAAAGCGGTTAGCTCTTAGCTGTTAGCTCTTAGCCAATCTGGCTAACGGCGAATAGCTAACAGCTAATAGCTTTTAAAGGAGCATTCACTTGGCAGAACGAACCAACGTTTACGAGGCGATGTTCATTTTCGACTCGAATCGCTACGCCCGCGAGCGCGCCGCCATGCCGGCCGAAGTCGAAAAGGCCATCAAGAACGCCGGCGGTGAAGTCGTCGTCAGCCGCCTGTGGGAAGAACGGCGCCTGGCCTACCCCATCGCTGGGCAGCGCAAGGGCACTTATTGGCTGTTTTATTTCCGCGGCCCCAGCTCGATTA
>DASXWB010000080.1:0-4849 GCA_036503915.1 Lacipirellulaceae bacterium
TTGTGCAGCACATCGGTTGCACGCGGCGCGGAGTAACTTACGTATAAATGCAGATTGGCATGCTGCGCTGCCAGCTTTTCCAGCCGTTCCTTGAACGGATGCTCCGCGCCGTTTCGAAATCCAAACAGGGCATAGATCTCCCGCCCACGCCCGGCATGAAGCGTAGCCTCCAGCATGCTCACCAGCGGGGTGACGCCGATACCGGCGCCGACCAACACGATCGGCTCCGTCGACAGTGGATCGATCAAGAACGTTCCAGCCGGCGCGCGGACGTCCAGCACGTCTCCGACCCGAATGCGATCGTGGAGAAAACTGCTTACCCGTCCCGGCGGCGCATTAATCCGCTCCGCCGGCGCGGCAATGCGTTTGATCGTGGTTCGAAAGTAATCCTGCCGCGGCCGGTCCGACAGCGAGTAGCAGCGCACCGACGGCGCGCCGCCACCGGCAAGCGGCAGTCGAAACGTCAGATACTGGCCCGGCGCAAAGTCGGCGAGCGGGCGGGCGTCCATAGGCATGAAATAGAACGACTTCACATCGCGCGCCTCGTCGACAATGGCCGCCACGCGAAACGGCCGCCAACCAGCCCAATCCGGGATCGATTTCCCGGCTCGCGCGGCCAGCGCTGCCGCTACGACGCGTCGGCAAAACTCATCGCGCTGGCGCGCATACTTGCGCTGCTGGCGCAATCTCGCTCGCACGGTTTGAATCGCGAACCTCAATGCGTAAACCGTCGAATATCCCACCGCCAGCCAACCAAGCACGAGGCCGATGATTTGCGCGGAATCTCTCATGTCGGCATCCACGGCGACTGACCGACCCGCACGTCTGCGGCGGCGGGCCGCGGATTATTCCGGAATCGCCGGTTGCTGTCCAGAACACTGCTGCTAGCACCTTGGACTCCGGCAGTGATACGGAAATGCCGATCGGACGGGTCGCACCACGTATGACAGCCGGACTGCGATGCGGGCCGGCCTCGCACGGAGTGGCCGCCCGGCGATCAGCGCGAGTTGCATCGAACGGAAACCTATTCTCTTGAATAGACCTGTTCGATTTCCGGACCGGCACCGGTCAAATGCACGATCTCGCGGTTCATAACGACGCTCGCACCGAAGAGCGAGAAGTGACGCTCCTCTTCGCCGACTTGCGCGCATCCACCGAGCTTGTCATGTCGCTCGCGACCGACCCGCTGGCTTGCGAAATGCTGGGGCACGTTTTGGATTGCCTCACGGAAGCCGTGAAGGATCATCACGGTTTGGTCGTGGACTATTTTGGTGACGGTCTGATGGCGATGTGGAACGCGCCAGCCGATCAGCCTGAGCACGCGGAACTCGCCTGCCGCGCCGCATTCCAGATGCTGCAGCGGCTGCCCGAAGTTACTGCGGATTGGGTCGGCCTCACGCAACGCGACTTTCAGCTGGGCACGGGCGTGCACACTGGAACGGTCCAACTCGGTAACGCCGGCAGCACGCGGCAAGAAAAATACGGGCCGCGCGGGCCAAACGTGCACGTCACGAGCCGGGTTGAAGCGGCCACGAAAGAATTGGGCGTGCCTCTGCTGGCCACGCAGCCCACGGTCCAACGACTCGCCCATCGATTCGCGGCCAACCGCGTGTGCCGCGCCAGCATGCCGGGTGTGCGCCCGATGGATCTCTACGCTCTGAGGTCAATAGCGGAAGAGATGCCTGTGACGCAGGCGTGGCAAGTGTACGAGGAAGCGCTGCGGCGTTTCGAGCAGGGCGAATTTCAAGAAGCCGCCAGCGCGCTCGCGACGATCGAATCGCCACCAGCCGGAATCCCACTGCGCTTTCTTTCGGAGCACATCGAGCGCGAACTTGGCTGCGCTCAGCGCCGCCGCAGCACGGATCGGCCCGCCCAGCGATATGGCGTGATTGCTCTGGAAGCTAAATGATATTCAATGGGGCTTAGCGTTCGCGAGCCATGTTGAGGTACAGCTCGTAGCGCGCCTTCATTTCGGGCAAGCTGTCGCTCCCGAACTTGTCCACAAGCGCGCAGGCCACTTCGAACGCGACGACATTTTCGACAATCACGCTGGCCGCCGGCACGGCGCAAATGTCGCTGCGCTCGTAGCTGGCTTCTTGCTTCTGCTTGGTTTCAAGGTTGATCGATTCGAGCGGCCGCGCCAGCGTGCTGATTGGCTTCTTGGCAGCGCGGACCACGAGCGGCTGGCCATTGGTCATGCCGCCTTCCAGGCCGCCGGCGTTGTTGGTGGGACGCACATAGCCGAGATTCGGCGAGTCGCGCTGCGACTCGTCGAACTGAATCGGATCGTGCACCTGCGAACCGCGCCGCCGGGCCGCCTCGAACCCAAGACCGATCTCCACGCCCTTAATCGCCTGTACGGCCATGACCGCTTGAGCCAGCCGCCCGTCTAATTTACGATCCCACTGGGCGTGCGTGCCCAAGCCGAACGGCAAGCCGTCGACGCGCACTTCGACGATGCCGCCGAGCGTGTCGCCTTCTTTGCCGGCGCGATCGATGTGCTCGCGGATCGCTTCGTCGCGATCGAGATTGAGGCCATATACGGCGCTCTCGTCGCGAATCGCGCGCAGCTCATCGAGCGATGCGTCGACTGGCTCGATGCGCTCGCCGCCGAGTTCGACAACATATCCAAACGCAGTGATTCCGAACTCGGCAAGCAACTGCTTGGCAAGCGCGCCGGCCGCGACGCGCACCGCCGTTTCGCGCGCCGAAGCTCGTTCCAGCACGCCGCGAATTGAGCCCAGGAATTTCATCGCGCCCGTGAGATCGGCGTGCCCCGGCCGCGGGCGCGGAAGATCCTCGAGCCGATCCAGTTTGCTGTCGCGATTGGGCACCTCCAGCGCGATCGGGCTGCCGAGCGTGACGCCTTTCCACACGCCGCTGAGAATATTGACGGCGTCGGTCTCGATGCGCTGCCGGCCGCCGCGCCCGTAGCCGCCTTGGCGACGGCGAAGCTCGACGTTGATCGGTTCCAAGTCGACCGAGACGCCGGCCGGAAAGCCATCGACCAGCGCAATCAGCGTCTTGCCGTGCGATTCACCGGCGGTCCAGTAGCGCAGCATGGGATGCGGGAGTGAGGATGCGGAATGCGGGGAGCTATCTATAGTTTATCAAGAAATCGTTGCAAAACGAGATGACAAAGGACACGGGCAGCTACTCCGACGTTCTGCATCCCGCACTTTTCCGAATTGGCGTACCCCGGCTTGATCGCTGCGCATATCGTCCCAGGTGGCGGCTTTCCGCGGCTCTGTGGCTGGATTACAATTTAATTTCTCTCGAATATCCGACCTAAATAGTCGGCAAAGTAGGCCAAAAATGCTTAGAGCGATCGAAGGTGTCTATCGAAATGGGAAAATTGAGTTGGTCGAATCTCCACCTTCGGAGTTGGAAGGAAAGGTGATCGTCACATTTCTAAACGGCGGCTCTGTCGATCTTGCAGCGCGAGGTATTGATGCTCAGCACGCCGCTGCCTTGCGTCAGCGTTTGAAGGCATTCGCGGAGGATTGGGACCGACCGGAAATGGATGTCACGATGCCATTTAGCCGCGCCGATGTCGTACTGGTGCTGTATCCGGACTCGAATCTACGCACTGCGAAACGGCGGCCGGCGCTTGTAGTGCAGGCAAATAATCTTCAAACCGGATTGCCACGAGTAATCCTCGCGATGATCTCCAGCAATCTTGCTCGCGCAGGTCACTCCAGTCGGGTCCCGATTGCACTGTCGTCTTCAGAAGGCCAGCAAATGGGCTTACGGACGGACTCAGTTGTGATGACAGACAACCTGGCAACGGTTTTCGAATTGGAAATAGAACGTCGCCTTGGACATATGCCGGACATGACTGCCATCGACAGTGCGCTGCGCCATACGCTTGGCTTGCGCTAGATGCGGTCGTTGTCGCGGCACCTACTTCCACGGAAACTTCTCGCCGGTCACCCGCTCAAACGCCTCGATATACTTGGCACGCGTTTTTTCGACAACCTCGGGCGGCAGCGGCGGCGGCGGGCTGTTCTTGTCCCAGCCACTTTTTTGCGTGAGCCAGTCGCGAACGAATTGCTTGTCGAATGACGGCGGACTGCCGCCCGGCTTGTAACTGTCGGCCGGCCAGAACCGCGAGCTGTCGGGCGTCAGCACCTCGTCGATGAGAATCAGCTCATCATCCAGCATGCCGAACTCGAACTTCGTATCGGCGATGATGATGCCGCGCTCGATTGCGAATTCCGCACCCCGCGCATAGAGCTCGATGCTGCGCGTGGAAACGTGCTTGGCCAAATCGCGCCCCACGCGCGCCACCAGGTCATCGTACGTGATGTTCTCATCATGCTGGCCTTGCTCGGCTTTCGTGGCCGGCGTGAAGATCGGCGCGGGCAGACGGTCGCTTTCCTTCAAGCCTGTGGCAAGCTCGATCTCGCAAACTGCGCCCGTCTCCTGATATTCCTTCCAGGCCGATCCCGATACGTACCCGCGCACTACGCATTCGACCGGCACGACCGAAGTCTTTCGCACCAGCATCGAACGGCCGACGAGCGGTTCGACGTCGATTCCCTTCGGCAAATTGAAATCCTCCACGTCGCAGGAGATCATATGATTCGGCACATCCTTGAAGAACTCGAACCAGAACCGGCTTAACTGCGTGAGCACGCGCCCCTTATCGGGAATTCCGGTGGGCAGCACCCAATCGAACGCGCTGATGCGATCGGTGCTCACCAGGAGCAGCGTATCGCCCAAGTCATAAATATCGCGCACTTTTCCGCGGCGCACGGGCAAATCGGACAGCTTCGTTTCCGTTACGGTCGTCGTCATGGCGTCGATCCTGACAATTGCCGGGAGAATGGTAACACGCAGCACAAAA
>DASXWB010000081.1:0-3403 GCA_036503915.1 Lacipirellulaceae bacterium
TGTTACGAGGCATGCTGGCACCTGGAGGAATGGTGGGAGAGTTTGCCCAAATCACCGAGTCTTCGCCTGGATTATCAGTTTTTGGGCCAAATGGAGCAAGTCCGATCGAAGCTTACATAGCCCGGCTACCCTGGCCGGGAATCGCGGGCGCAAAACTTCTAGAGCTGCTCGTGATATGAAACGGCCTCCACTGCCGGACCAAGATGTTCCGGCTATGTATTTGGTTCGCCATAGCCGCCGCCGCCGGGCGTTTCAATAATCAGTGTGTCGCCTGCTGATACGCTGACTTGGGCGATACCGGCCAACGGAACCGTCTCGCCATCGGCACGCACGATTCGATTTCTGCCGAGCGCGCCGGGTTGGCCGCCCGCCATTCCGTAGGGCGGATGTGGCCCGCGGCGCTGCGTGAGCAACGACAATGTCACGGGCCGCAAGAACTCCAGCCGGCGCACGACGCCGTCGCCGCCGCGATTGCCTCCGGCTCCGCCCGATCCACGGCGGATCGAGAACTCGCGAAGCCGCGCCGGGTAGCGTCGCTCCAGAATTTCGGGATCGGTGAGCCTGGTGTTGGTCATGTGGACTTGCACCGCGTCGGCACCCGGGCCGGCCGCCGTGGCGCCGCTGCCGCCGCAAATTGTTTCGTAATAGCCGAACGTGGCGTCGCCAAATACGACGTTGTTCATCGTTCCCTGGCTGGCCGCGGCGACGCCGAGCGCGCCTAAGAGCACGTCCACCACGCGCTGCGACGTCTCCATATTGCCACCGGCAACCGCGGGCGAGAGTTCGGGCGTCGGACCCGGCGAGGGATTCAAAAGACAATTCGGCAGGATGATTTCGACTGGCCGCAGCACACCGTGGTTGAGCGGAATGTCTTCGTCCACGAGCAGTCGCAGCACGTAGATGACCGCGGCCGTAACAATTGCCCGATTCGCATTGAGGTTGCCATCGACGACTGGACCTGTGCCCGTAAAGTCGATTGAGGCGGCGATCGGCGCGCCGGCATCATGTAGCGTGATGGACACACAAATGGGTGTGCTTATACCGTCGGCCGTCTCGATGGAATCCGTGAAAGTGTGTTTGCCCGGCGCCAGCCCCGAAAGCGCCAATCGGATTTTTCGCTCGGCGGCATCTTGGATGTGATTCATATATGCAGCCACGATGGGCCACGAATATCGATCCACCAGCGCGAGCAAATCGTTTGCGCCTTGCCGGTTAGCCGCGATTTGTGCCGACACGTCGGCCAGGTTCGTCGCCACATCGCGCGACGGATATGTACCCGATGACAGCAATTCACGCAATTCGTCGAAGCGCGATTGGCCATCTGCCACAACTTTGAAGTTGCGAATCAGTACGCCTTCATCAGCAAGCTTTTTCGACAGCGGCGGCATTGAACCGGGCGCCATGCCGCCGATCTCCGCGTGGTGGGCGCGATTAGCGGCGAAGAACAAAAATTCGCCCGTCGAAGTGTTGTGGATGGGCGTAATGACGGTGATGTCCGGTAGATGCGAGCCGCCGGCGTAAGGATCGTTCGTTGCAATCACGTCGCCCGGCTGCAGTCGCGGATTGGCTGCAATCGTGTAGCGCACCGTTTCTTCCATTGCGCCCAAATGCACGGGCACATGCGGCGCATTGGCCACGAGTCGCCCGTCGGCGGTGAAGATCGCGCAGCTGAAATCGAGCCGTTCCTTCACATTCACGCTGCTTGCCGTGTTGCGAAGCGTTACGCCCATCTGTTCGGCAATGCCAGCCAGCAAGTTATTGAATACCTCGAGAAAGACCGGATCCGGCGCCGCCGAGACCTTGATGTTTCCCAAGGCTGGCGACGCTCCCTCGGCAGTTGCCCGGTCGGCGAGCAGCAATTCACCACCGGAAAGAACCTCGGCCACCCAACCAGGATCGATCACCGTGGTCGCGATGTCCTCGGCAACGATTGCCGGGCCTGTAATGACAACGCCGGCCTCCAAATTGCTTCGTTCGTAGAGTGGCGACTCGCGTCGAGCGCCCTCGAAGTACGCGCTAATACGTTTCCCCGGCGCCGGCGTTTTCCTTGGTCGCCGTTCACTTCGCGGCAGCGGGTCGGCCACGCGGCCAACAACCTCAATATGCGCCGCCAGAATCTCCAACGGCCGACCGGCGTGGAGGTAGCCATACCGCTGCCGGTGAGCTGCATCAAAGGCAGCCGCGAAGTCGTCATCGACCGGCCACGCAATCGTGAGATAGCTGTCCACGCCGCAATACCTCAGATCGAGCGAGCGGTTTGCCCCCACGCGGTCCGACGGCAGGCCTTCGCCGCATACTTCGGCCACGGCTTCTCGCTCGAGCGCATCGAGACGCTGGCGTACGAATGCAAGTGTATCGGGGCCGAGGGGGCGTTCGATTCCACACGAACGATGCCGCATGACGTCGGCCAGCCCGGCGCCGAGCGCACTCAACACACCTGCGTCGGGGTGAATGAGCACTTGCCGGATCCCTAGCTCGCGCGCGACTGCGCAGGCGTGCTGCCCGGCAGCCGCGCCGAACGCTACGAGCACGAAGTCGGCCGGATATGAGCCTTTGGCAATTGTGACCAGCCGAATCGCCGCCGCCATGTTCGCATTGGCGATACGCAGCAACCCGGCCGCCAACTCATCAAGCGGGTAATTTGTTCGCGTCGGACTGGCCGCTTCAGCGCTCAGTTTTTCAGCGAGGTCGCGCAGCCTCCGTTCTGTCGCCGCGCGATCCAGCGGAAACGCAAACCGCTCGGGCACAATGCGGCCCAAATAAAAATTTACGTCCGTGACCGTAAGTGGCCCGCCGCGTCCATAGCAGGCCGGGCCCGGGTCGGCGCCGGCGCTATCCGGCCCGACCGTGAGCTTCACGCCGTCGAATCGGCAGATCGATCCGCCGCCGGCTGCGACAGTTTCGATGGCCATCGTCGGCGCGACAATTCGCACGCCGGCCTTTTGCGTTTCATATTCCAGCTCGAAGCGGCCATCGAAACGCGAGACATCGGTGCTGGTGCCTCCCATGTCGAAGCCAATCGCGCGTGGGAATCCGGCCGCCTGGGCGACGCGCGAGAAGCCGACGACGCCGCCCGCCGGTCCGGAAAGGATGCTGTCCTTGCCGCAAAAATGTTCGGCCGCCACAAGGCCGCCGGCAGAGGTCAACAATCTCAATTGGCTGCCTGGTAGCGACGCGCGCAGCCGCTCGACATATTCGCGCAGGACCGGATTCAAATAAGCATCGGCCACCGTTGTGTCCGCACGCGCCACCAGTTTTGGCAGCGGCGCAATCTCGTGCGAGACGCTGATTTCGCGGAAGCCAATCTCGCGGGCAATTCGGGCAATGATTCGCTCGTGATCGTGATAATGATCGGCGTGCAGCAAACAAATCGCGATCGATTCGATGCCGGCATCAAACAACG
>DASXWB010000082.1:0-3740 GCA_036503915.1 Lacipirellulaceae bacterium
TAACCCGAAAGCGGGCTTGCTGCCACGGTCGCCGTCGAGGAGCGCGCCGCCGTGAACGTCAGCTCGGCAGCGTGGAACACACGATGCGCCGCGTGCCGGTACGCCGGCATCACGAGCACCGTCGTGCCCTGTACCAGCACGGGCTCACCCGTCGCCGGGTCGAGGATGTCGGCGAACAGCTGCTCGGCCTTGTCGACGTTCGTCCAATCCACGAGCTCGTTCGCGGCGAGCGCGTTGATCCACGGCGTCGCGGCCTGGTACGTGTTCAGCGACGTGCCTTTCCACTTGTAGTTGTTGGTGACGCCGATCACGAGATCCACGAGCCGCTTCTCCTTGTCGAGGCCCAGCACCTCGCCGACCTCGGCCGCCCGACTGAGCACCAGGTGCGTGCGGTCGAAGAAGATCGCCTCCTTCGTCACCGGCACGATGAAGCCGCGCTTGGTCGTCGACGGCGTTTCGATGTAATCCTCGCCGAACCCAAGGTGCGGATACGGCATCCCCGGCCCGACTTCTCCGATGGTGTCGCTCACGCGCGTGATGCCGGGGATCTTCTCGCCGTCCAGCCGCGTGGGGATCGTCTCCACGAGCTTCGAAACGACGAACGCCTCCTGCGTGTACGCCTCCATGATCTTTGAGTAAATCACCTGCCCGGTGATGTTGAGGAACGCGGTCACGTCCACGCCGTCGCCCGCTTCCATCACGCTCACGCTGCCCGCGCTGCGCGGATCGAGCATGCGCACCCACTCGCGGCCGTCCGGCACCAGCGCCTCGGCCAGGTCGCGAATGCTGAACTCCTCCGGCTTGAGATGCCCCTCGCGCAGCGCCTCCGAAAGATGGCTCACCGTCTGCTCCGCGCCGTCCAGATCATAGCGGCGCTTCAGTTCACGATACTTTAAGGTCATTGGTGGATAGCCTCCGTTATCAGATTGAAAGATTGAAATAGTGCAAGGTGTCAGGTTTCAGGTGTCGGGTGTCAGGGCCAAGGCATCAGGATCTGACACCTGACACCCGACACCTGACACCTACTCTCACAGCACCGCCTGCGTTCCGCCCTTCATCGTGCTGCTGACGATGTCGACCAAAACGCGCGTGCCGGCCGGGTTAAGCCGCTTGGCACAGCGGCCCACCGCGGCGTTCGCGCTGGTTACCTTGGCCACCGTTTGATTCAACAGCGCGGTGCCGGCGCCGTTCTCGTCCGCGCCCATCAGGTCGCCGACCTCGAGCGTCGTGCTCAGGCAGTCGAACTCGAACACGCCGGTCGCCGCCACGCGAATCGGATCCGCCTTCCCGCTGGGCGAAGCCTGCATCGCCACGCCGGCGAAGTTGTCGTGAAACATTTGTTGATTGGCGCCCTCGGTGCCTTGATCGGTCTGGCTGGCGGCCGGCTTGGCATTGTCGACGTCCAAATACACCATGTCGCCGATCTCGATCACGGTCGCCGAATCGACCGGGATCATCACCGGCGATGTCTCGCCGTAACGCCATCGCATTGTGTTGGCCATGTTGTCAGTCTCCTTAGAGAGGTTGGTTAAGTGATAGGTTTCAGGTTTCAGGTGTCAGGTGTCAGTCATCGGAGTGTCACGAATGAGAAATCTGACACCCGACACCTGACACCTCGCATTACTAACCGCGCACCGCCGCGACGAATTCCTTGGCGCCGCGAATGCCAGTGCCGTTCGCGCCGAGCGCCACGGCGATTTGATCTTTCGAGCGCGGGCGACGAGCGAGCTGTTCAGGAATCCAACGCGAGGCGCAGCGCACCAACTCGGCCCGCTCTCGAACAAGCCGCCGGACTGCCGGCTCATCCACCGCCCTCATGAGTGCCTCGACGAACTCGTCGCTGACGATGCGGCGGCTCGAGTCGTCGCTTGCCGGCAACGGCAGGCCATGCTCCTGCAATAGCTCGCAGATCCGCTGCCGGCGCTGTGACGACTGTTCTCGGGCGACTGCCTCGTCGAGCTGCCGGCGCAAATCGTCAAGCTGCGGCGCAAATCCACGCTCCGCTTCGCGCAACAGGTCCGGCCGGTGCAGCCGCAAATGCTCGAGCGTTAGCCAGTCGAGAGACAAGAGTCGAGTCGAAGATTCGCCGTGGCGAAACTCAAGAGCTGGAGAAGAAGAGCCTCGCTCTGGCTCTTGGCTCTCCGCCCTCGGCTCTTGGCTCTCGTACAACCCGCTCGTTGTGGCCGGATCGGCCACGAGGTCGATGCTTTGCACCTTGGTAATGGCTTCGACGACCGTGTCGTCGCCGCTGCGCGTCGTTCTTGCCAGCACGTTGTGCGACAGGCCGACGTTCTGCGGCGCGTGCTCCGCGTCCCACACCAGTTGCTCCGAAAGGGCATGCTTCGGGTTAAAGTGCAGATCGCCGAACAGGCCTTCGCCGGCGCGAAACTCCACGCCGCGCACCACGCCCAGGCGGTCCTGATAATCGCGCGGCGAGAGCGGATGGCCCTTGGGGTGATTGATGTTCACCTTGGCGCCTTCGTACAAGCTCACCGCACCCGCCAGCGCGCTCTCGCGATAGCGCCGGCCGTTGCGCGACGCCAGGCCAAGCAGCTTGACGCCGCGAATAATCCCAGCCTCGCGATCGACGCGCAGGCGTTGGCTCGCTGAATTCACGAACTCTTGCAGTACTTCAGACATATTGGGACTCCTTTGTCGTTAGGTGGCAGGTGTCGGGTGTCAGGTGTCAGAATCGGGATGGCGGCGCACGTCACACTGACACCTGAAACCTGACACCTGACACCTTTCTTCAGCCAACAAAAAAAGCCCACCAGAAGGCCGTTGCCTTCAAGTGGGCTCGCGCCCGATAGTCGACGCGGCGACCTCGGGACGATACCGTTGTGGATTGTGGGTGAGTAAGTGAGTAAGTGAGTAGGTGAGTAAGTTCGAATCTTGAGATCTACTCACTTACTCACGTACTCACCTACTCACCTGACTTGATCATCCGCTCCATCGCCACGCGAATGTGCTGGATGCGCCCGTCCTGAACGCTCAGCGTCAGAGCGGCTTCTCCATAAAACCCGCGCCGCGATGCGTCGGCCAACAGCTGCGCAAGCGCCTGCTCGACGCGCTCGACCATATTCATCTGCGGCGTGGTTTGGACTCGCGTTTGAATCATGTCGGCATTATACCACAAAAACTGTACAAATCTACACTATTTCCGGCCACCCCTATTTTTCTTCATGCCGCGAGGGAGGCCAATAAACGCACCAAGAACAAAGCCAATCAGGATAACCGTGGCAGGTTCTGGAATGGCGACCAGGTTGGAAACGAAAACGCCGCTTGAGCCGTCGGTGAACGTGGCCGTGAACCCAAGCTGTCCCCGATCGTTGAAGCCGCTGGGACGACCATCCTCGTTCCCGCTTCCGGTTCCTCCTACTTCGAATCTTCCGAAGCTCACAGAACGAATGGTGCGAAAATCGGACGGAGCGACTTCCAGTTGCTCGCCTTCGCGCGCAATAAGCCACAGGCTGCCGTTGACGTCTGTCGCCCAAATTCCTAGATCATTCGAAGTATCCACGCCGCTACCGGCCAGCGTTCCCACGAAAGCGACCTGCCCAGCCGCATTGAGGGTAGGAACTGTAATCCCAGTCATCCGCCCAAATTGAACACCATCTGGCGTCCCGGGGGCGCGGTCTCCCGCGCGCGCCACGAGCTTTAAGCTGCCAGAACTTTCTGCCCAGATTCCGGTGTTGTTCGTATCATCTAGTCCGCTGCCGGTCAATTTGGCGGGAAACGCG
>DASXWB010000083.1:0-5702 GCA_036503915.1 Lacipirellulaceae bacterium
TGCCCAGTGGGGAACTTGGTGCGAATCAACGCCCGATACGCCGTGCACCGTGGCCGGTGGGACGGGTGTGCGGCGTCAAACATTTTCATCGGCGCGAAGTTTCCATCCTGGAGGCGTGAACGTGGCTTTTGGTGATTGCCACGTGACCTTCATCAGCGACAGCGTCTCGCTCGCGTATTGGCAGGCGATTGGAACGATGGACGGCCAAGAAGCTATCAGCGAACAGTAGCTCATGGTATATAGTCCAAAACGTCGTGCGACGCCTCGTTTGACGGCATTTTGAGGACGGTTAGAAGGAGTAGTTTGTCAGCAGCTAAATAGGAATATGCAATGCATCAAAATCGGCATCAATCCATTGCATTATTGGTATTAGCGTCGACGCTCGCGGTTCTTTTCGCTGGCTGTTCGAACGAACGTCCAATGGGAGACGTGCAAGGAAGCGTGACGGTCAATGGTGAGCCGCTCGACGAAGGTTCGATTCGGTTCATCCCGGTGAACGGCGACACGCAAGCGACGGGTGGAACCATTCAGGGTGGCAAATTTCGCGTTCAGGTTCCCGTCGCAAAACAGCGAGTCGAGATCGCCGCCAACGTAATCGATCAAGAAAAGACGCCGCCCAATGCCACCGCTGATGAAATCGTGATGAAACATCTCGTTCCCGATCGCTACAACATTCAAAGCGAGTTGACGCTTGATGTTACGCCCGGACTCAATGAACCCAGCTATAACCTGTCCAATCCGTAGCGCGGACGCACGCGAGACCAAGCCATTCCTGAAAAAAACTATCGATTAACACTTATTTGTGAATGCAGCGATGCATGAACAAGTTCGAATTCGACTCGCAAGGTTGAACGCCGATCGCGTCCATTCGTCGCGGTACCCGGGTCAGCGCTAAACGCAGCCGGTGTTCCCGCTGTCTGCCGAGAGACGATCGGCTCGCTATGAGAATCTCCGCCGTTAACTCGCTAGACATTTCAAGCGCGCGAAACGGGTCGCGCCGTGGGCGGAAGTGGTCTTTGCTCTGCGTCGCCGTAACTCCGTCACTGCTATTGCTGGTCGCGACGGCTGCCTGCGCTCAAACCATCGCGGAATCTTCGAATAAGCTCGATCCGGCCAGTTTCGTCGCCCCTCCAAACGAGTATCGGCCCATTGATTGCTGGTGGTGGGAAGCCGGTCACTTAACAGAAGAGCGGCTTCGATGGCAGCTTGCGGAAATGCACGCCAAGGGTGTAGGAGGTACCTGGTTGTACCCGCGTTTTGGCGCTTCGCAGCCAGCAAGCTCCGAACCGGGTTTCTGGACCGAAGGTTGGTGGGAATTTGTTCGCTTTGCACTGGACGAGCATCAGCGATTGGGGATGGTGCAATTCGCCAACGATTGGCTGGGGCGGCTCGACAAAGCCTACTTCCAGAGTCAGTTGCGTCGCGAAGCCAAGCAGGATCCTCAGCTGGTTGGTCATCGACTAGTGGCGCACTTCGCCCGGTCAACGGCCGCCGAAACTCTCACGCTGCGAATTCCGGATGACGAGCAAATCCTCACCGCCGCGGCCTATCACTTGCGAGAGATTAGTGAGGACGCCGTCGATGACGAATCTCACATCGACCTGTCCGAGTTCATGGACGGGCAGGAATTAAGATGGGAAGCGCCTGGTCCGGAGTGGTTGGTCGCGATCGTCAGCAGCCAGCCGCACGATCTCAATTATCTCGAACGGCATGTCGCTAAACGGTGGATCGAAATCTTCTACGAGCCGTACTTAAAGCAACTCGGGAACCGCCTGGGCAAGTCGTTGGCCGCCTACGGACCGGACGAACGATCGGTGCTGGCTGGCAATATTCTCTATTGCGACGCGTTGCGCGTTCGCTTCGAGAAGGAGAAGGGGTTCGATCCGCTTCCCGATTTAGCGGCGTTGTTCATCGATATTGGTCCGCGGACAGATAGCGTCCGCTGCCAGTACTACGACGTGATGAATACGCTGCTCGAAGAGAATCTGTACGCGCCGATGGCGGATTGGCTGCACGAACACGATATGAAGCACGTCACCATCGCCCATTGGGGCCGCGAGAATCTGTTGGAGCAGACCAGCAACTACGGTGATTTTCCGCGGATGATGAAGTATTTCGACATGCCCGGCAACGAGGACTCCAAGCAAAGCGGGCCGTCGGGCGCTTTCATCGATACAAAGATGTCATCTTCCATGGCCCACCTCAACGGCCGCAATCGCGCGGCGATTTGTGCTTATTGGGGAATGGGGTGGGGATTTACCCAGGAAGAGAACATTGCACGCACCAATATCAACTATGCACTGGGTATGAATTTGTACAACACGCATGGCGTGCTCTACTCGCTGCTGGCGGGACGTAACGAATGGGTGCCGCCGGAGGTGCATTTCTATCAGCCCTATTGGCAGACGTGGCGCACCTTTGCCGACTATGTCGCGCGCCTCAGCTACGTCTTGAGCCAAGGCCGACATCGGGCCGATGTGGCGCTCGTCTATCCGCTCTCCACAATCCATGCCCAGTGGCAAAGTGGCTCGAAGTTCGAAGCGCCCGCCGAAGAGGCGCAGAATTCCACGTTCGCTTTGGCCAGGGCTCTTTATACAGACCTGCTGGACTTCGACTTCGTCGACGAACCACGAATGGCCGAAGCAATGCTCGAGCCAGGCAAAATAAAGGTCGCGGGGCTGGAATTTCCCGTGGTCGTGATGCCGTCGATGACCACTATCCGGACTGACACGATGGATCGACTCAGCAAATTCGTCGCCGCGGGTGGGACGCTGGTCGTGTTTCGACAACCGCCGACCGCCTCAGCCGAGGCAGGTCGCGACGATCCCGAACTGGAAAAAATGTGGCAAGAATTGTTGGGCGACTACACAAGCCGCAGCGAGCCGGTCATCGAACGGCGCAACGATGCGGGCGGTCGAACGATTCTTGTGCGCTCGAGCGACGCCGATGCCGCCAAAGCCATCCGTGCGGCGATTCACGCCGACGTAACTACGACCGCGACCGACCTGGCCCACACGCATCAGCAAGTTGGAAAACAACACGTCTACTATTTTGTCAATCGACAACGACAGACGCGAGAAGTCAGCGTGACGGTTCGTGCCCACGGCAGACCGGAAATTTGGGACGCTCACACCGGTGAGATCCGCCCGTTGCACCGCTTTGAAACTATGGTGCACGGCACCGGACTGCGCCTGGAGATGGGCCCGCACGAGGGCGTGCTCGTCGTGCTGCAACCCGAACCGACGGGTCCGCAGATCATCGAGGACAATCTTCGCAACGTGCAGTCGATAGAGACAGGCGCAAATTCATTGAGCGTGATCGGCACGGCCGACACAGCGCAGAAGGTTCACGCCGAAGTGTCGCTCGACGGCCGCGTCTTCGCGGGTGAAACGACAGCGCCGGCCGCTCAATCTCTCCCGCTCGACGGACTTTGGGAATGCAAGTATCGGCCCACAATGCACAACAAGTGGGGGGACTACCAATATCCGGCGTCGGATGAACGGATCGGTCCGCAAGCCCCGCGCATGAAGTATCGGGCCGAACCGGCGTTAGCCGATGCACGACCGCGCTGGGAGGACGTTGAGCTCAACGACGATGATTGGCAACAGGTGGCGTGCACCTTTGGTCCCTACTGGCTGTTGCTCGATCCAATTGCAGCGAGGCTCGATTCGGCCGAATTACAGCAGCAAATCATCGCCGGCGCAGACGGTCAAGCGAATTCAATTGAGCTGGAAGGCGCGATGTTGAATTGGCAGCCGTACGCGTTTTCCTGGAAACTTGGCGCGGATCGAGTCGATGTGCATCAGCACGGTACCGACGGACTGGGGCCTGTATCGCCCGATTTCCTGGTCTTCGATGCCGCCCGTAATGGGCAGCCTGTGGTTCGTTACCTGACCACCCGCGTGTACTCGCCGCGTGAGCAGAAGCTGTATCTCGATTTCGGCAGTCTCGACAAACTGCCGCCCAGGCAGGCATGGGTAAACGGAGAGCTAATTCTCGATATCAAGGACAAGTCTTTGTCGGCGCTAAGCAGCGTTACGCTACGGAGTGGTTGGAACCAGGTCGTACTGCGGCTGGTGCAGACGGGTCGCCGACCGCTCGCCACGTTTGCGTTATTCCATTCGCAGCCCCAAACGCCCGAGCAGCCGCGCTTCATGCCGCTGTCGAGGTGGCATCAAACGTCGCAAGACTTGACCTACGATTGCCGGCCAGCGGGACAGGTGTCGGTCGGATGGTATCGCTTCCTGGCTCCGCCAGGCGCCCAAGAAGCCAAGCTAAATTTGGTGGCCGAGTCGGTCGAAGCGTGGGTGAACGGCGAGGCTGTGGAAGTCGTCGACGATACGCTTCAATTTCCCAACTTGCCGCCGGCCGCGACACAATTTACGCATGTCGCGCTGCGAGTCCAACAAAAGCCCGGCTATTACGAAGGAGCGGCGTTCCAAGCGCCAATATCATTCAAGTGTGCCCGCGGTCAGATTCCGTTAGGCGATTGGTGCCGGTACGGTCTCGAATACTACTCTGGAGGAATTAGATACGTTCGCCGAATTCAATTGGACGACGTAGGAGAATCTCACGAGGTTTCACTCGATCTGGGAGATGTGCGCACCTCGGCGGAAGTCAAAGTCAACGGCCGTTCGCTGGGCGTGCGATTAGCCCGGCCGTTTGTATTCAACGTGTCTGATGCAATTCAGCCTGGCGACAACGAAATCGAAGTGGTGGTGCTCAACACGCTTGCCAACTACCTGAGCGCCGGGCACAGCAAGTACGTTTTCGAAGGCCAGACGGTATCCGGTCTATTGGGACCGGCGACCCTTCGCATGGTGCCGCGCGTGCGAGTCGAATGTCGTCCCGTTCGAGAAGTGCAGCAACCCACTGGTGGAGGAACGCGATGACACCATTTCCCGTTGACGTTTTGTCGCGACGCTTTTTCCTGCAAGACATGGCGTTCGGACTGGGCGGCGTCGCGCTTGGATCACTGCTGCAGGGCAGCGTCTCCGGCAAAGAAATGGGATCGTTTGCCGCTGGCGTGGACCAAAGAAGCGCTTTACCTCACTTTGCGCCGCGAGCGAAGCATGTGATTTTTCTGTTCATGGCGGGCGGTCCGAGCCAGCTCGATTTGTTCGACCCGAAACCGGCGCTTGCGAAGTATGAAGGTCAGCAGGTGCCGAATGAAGTTCTCCAGGGAGCCGAGTTGCCGTTCATCGAGCGAGATGCTGCCCTGATGGCCTCGCCGTTCAAGTTTGCCCGCCACGGCCAATCGGGCGCGACGTTATCCGAATTGCTGCCGCACCTGGCAAAAGTTGTGGATGATGTGGCGATCGTGCGCTCGGTGCACACGGATGCGTTTAATCACGCGCCGGCGCAGATCTTCTTGAGCACCGGCCACCTGCAACTGGGGCGCCCTTCGATGGGGGCGTGGATCAACTACGGACTAGGTAGCGAATCCTCCGACCTGCCTGCGTTTGTCGTACTTAATTCGGCCGGAGGACTCAGTGGCGGCGCGGCGTGCTGGAGCAGTGGATTCCTTCCTTCGGTCTACCAGGGCGTTCAATTTCGCTCCCAGGGTGACGCGATTCTGTTCGTTTCCAATCCGCCGGGTCACGATCGCCGCATGCAGCGCGAATCGATCGAACTTATCAATCGGCTCAACCGGCAACATGAGGCGCATGTGGGCGATCCCGAAATTGCCAGCCGCATAGCCG